>JBNMJG010000037.1:0-8495 GCA_050873705.1 Coprococcus sp.
TAGTTCAGGCCCATATCCTCCACAAACTGCGGTGTCACATTATGATCCGTCAAATAACCCAAAGCCTCCGTCATTCCGCATGCAAAGGAGCTGACGTTTCCATCTGCAGTTGTACACCAGACTCTGGTATAGAACGGAATACCATTGATCACCTTCGACTTGTCCACAACATTCAACGTATCTGTGATACCCTTGCGAACAAAGTTCAGAGAAGCGACCGGCCCCGGTGTATCTGAACCGGCAGGCGTCTCATCATATCCCATGATCACTACATAATCTGCCACAATTCCCTGTTCCCTGCGGTTATAATAATAGGTGTACTCCGGCACATAATTATCCACCGACAGGATGATATTGTTCGCACGGCAGGCGATAGACAATTCTCTGATAAACTCAATATAGTCATCCGCACCTTCCTGTGAAATCAGCTCAAAATCAATATTGATGCCATCAATACCATACTTTGTCACATAACTGATCACTTCTTTGATCACTTTCTCACGCTTGGATGTATAATCCAGAACCTGATCCGTCTTCTCAGAATCAAAATATCGTGTTCCGTCATCTGCCGGAAATTCATTGGAGAACAATGCCCACACTTCTATGTTGTTCGCATGACAGGTATCCACATAATCTTTGGAAGCAATCGATGTCACAGAGCCCTCTGTATCTGCAAATGAGAACCATGTCGGTGATAATGTATTGATTCCTGAAGTGGAACTCAGCACACTTGATAAATTGCTGTTGGCAGCTGCACTCATCACCTGATGCCATCCGAGATTGATCTTGTAATCCTTGTGGATGCTGGTATATTCCGGTGCCTCAAAAGCCGGTGCCTCAGGCGTCTCTGTCTTGGCCTCCTGCAGTGCCTTATTAGATACCCATCCTACAAATCCATCTTCTGTCGCCACGTTGCTCCAGTCATCGTAAGCCTCAAGAAGTACCATCTTCTCGCCCTTATCGGCCTGCCTGAGCACTTCACTCTTCACACCGCCTTTATAGCGAACCGCTGTGTCCTTCTTCAGCGTCACCGTCTGCTGCTCTTCCCATTTTGTGTTCATCACAACGCGGTTTGGTTCTGTATACTCTGCATAATCCATCTGTGTGTGTGCTTTCACAAATTCAGCCGCAACATAATAACTGTCATTGTAAGTACGCACAATCATGTAACCCTCATCGGCATCGCTGCTGCCATCCCAGGTCTTCACTGTATAACTCTGCTGATCCGGCGTCACCTTCATCACTTCTGTCGGTGTCGTAAATAAAAACAGCTTTTCGTTGTCATCCCAGTAAAAACGGGTATTAATGCTTTCTGTTACCAAAGCCATGCTTAAATAAACTCTGCCGTCAATCGCTGCTGCTTTGTCTTCCTTCAGTACTTCATGATTCAGCGTAACAGCATATTCGTTCTCAGCAAGGCCCATCTCAGAAGCATAGTCAAGCACCTCTTCTGTCGGTTTGTACCTGCCTGCAAGCAGACTCCACGCCACTCCGCCGCCTACACCTATAATAAGCAGAATCACAATTACAATCGGTAATACTTTCTTCATTGGTTCCTCCTTTGCAGCCGGAGCATCTGTCAACGGTTCTCTTTCGCTGACTGCATACTCAGCCTAGATTCTGACCATAAAATCGCGCCGGCAGCGGCTGTGCCCACTGCCATTATCAGACACATCATCTGATAGATACGCATTCTCTCCTGATCACTGTCATAATCATGGATCTCAATATCCGCCATATGATAATACGCTTTATATTCACTGAGATCCATATTCTCTTCTTCTGCCAATCGTGCGGTAATTTCATCCTTCTTCACAAGCTGACCTGTCAATGTATAGTTCTTCAAAACCTTCTCTTCCAGTGTACTGTCCTCAGCCAGTGCACCTTTATCCTTCGCATGTATATCCGTGAGTACATAATGATTCCCGATTGATCCCATATAGCAATAGGAACATACAGTCCCATTCCCATTCACCTTATAGTAACCCGTAAAAGTAAGCTCAATGCCTTCAATCTTCACATAAGGTGATGTGCTCTCTGCAATATCTTCCAACACCTCTGCTGTTGCCTGATCGGCATCCATCCTGTGTACGAGCCATGGATTTCTATAAAACAGTATACTTCCGACAGTGACGATGATCAGTACTCCTGAGATTATCCAGAATACAATCGCTCTTCTTCGGAGCCTGTACTCTGTCATATCATCTGTAATTACTTCCATCCAAACAGTCTCCTATTCATATTGTGTAACTGTACAGAGCTGACTTCCCAAAAATGACTCTGTACAATTTCCATATACTTATCTTCTGATTATACTACATAGTGCCCAATCCATCAACATTTCCACCCTTAAAAAACACTAAAAGCGGTATTTTCTTCCATTTTTGTATAAAAAACGGGTGCTTTCATCCATCATCCTCCACTTTTGCGGCAAGATTCCGTAAAAATGTCCTCTGTTCTCCATTTTATGCCGTGCGCTATGTGATATGTTATATTGGCACCTGCATCCCTGTAATGATACTCTCCATCAGACATATAATAATGATAACAGTACCAAATACATCCATCAACCATCATCAGTCCACTGGAAACATCCCCCATTGACAACATGTCAATACCTTCGACACGACGGCTTCATCCAGGTTAAAATCCAACGTTATTTCCTCTTTACAGCCAATTAAATAATCGCTATAATGAAGATGCTTGCAGAAAAAACTTGATATGTTTTATTTTGCATGGAAAGGAGTGATAACATGAAATTAGAACGCATCAGTGAGAACCAGATCCGATGCACACTGACACGCAGCGATCTGGCTGAACGTGAACTCAAGCTCAGTGAACTTGCCTATGGTTCCGAGAAAGCTAAAGCACTTTTTCGTGAAATGATGGTTCAGGCATCTGATGAACTCGGTTTTGAAGCAGAGAATATCCCTTTAATCATAGAAGCTGTCCCTATTTCCAATGAATGTATTATGTTGATCGTCACAAAGGTGGATGATCCCGAAGAGCTGGATACCCGTTTCTCCAGATTCACACCATCCTCAGATGATTCAGAAGATATGTCTGATCCGGATGAGGTTATTTACAGCGGTACAGATGAGATTCTTGATATCTTTAAGCGTCTCAGCAGTGATATTCTGGCGAAGACAGCTGAAATGCGCAGTACGGATGATACGGCCGACTCAGATATTCAGGACGACTCCAATACACCTGATACGGAAGAGAATGCAGATTCCCAGCAGATTATTTTGCGTATTTATGAATTTAATTCTCTGAATGACGTCTCCCTTCTGAGCGAACAGATCCCTGAGAATTTTGACTGCGGCAATACACTGTATAAGAACCCGGTCAATAGTCATTACTACCTTGTTCTCTCCAGCGAAGGAATCCCTCGCACCATCTTTGGGGGCATCTGTCAGCTCGCTTCAGAATTCGGTTCTGTTCAGAAGGCGAATGCCAATACATTGTATTATTTTGATGAACATTATGAAACCATCATCCGTGAGAATGCTCTGCAGATTCTTCGCAGTTTATAACCCATCCGGTGAAAATCTTATTGCGGGAACCTTATATATTAACAAAAGTTCATCACACCTGTATAAAACAAATAAAAAAGGTTACTATATTGCTATAGTAACCTTTTCTTCATGTTTCATAATAAACCGGATATACCGGCCAACAGGATTATTCCTGAGAAATAGCTTCTGTAGGGCAAGCGCCTGCGCAAGAACCACAGTCTAAGCATGCATTAGCGTCGATAACGTATTTGCCATCACCTTCGCTGATTGCGCCAACTGGACATTCACCAGCACATGTACCACAAGAAACACAAGCGTCTGAAATAACGAATGCCAGAATAGTATACCTCCTAATAATGATAATTATTAATTTTCGTACGACTCTATTCTATAACAAATTGGCGCCGAATACAAGGGCAATCTTGTATAAATGAAGAAAATTCATCATTTATTGAGAAAAAATTCACATTTGCAAATGGTTTACAAATGGTACCAAAAAATTCAAATGAAGTTTAGTTGCAAAATCAAATAAAGTATATTATAATACGAGAAGATGCGTTTTTCGCACAATACGAAAGGAGTGATATTATGGCAGCAGCTGTAGTAACTAAAGATACTTTAATCGGAGATCTTCTCCGCATTGATGCCAATGTAGCACCTATTCTTTTAGGTATTGGCATGCACTGCCTTGGCTGTCCTTCTTCTCAGGGTGAGACAATTGAAGAAGCAGCTTTCGTTCATGGCATTAATCCACAGGAATTAGTTGACAAGATTAACGAATTTCTTGCAGCTAACAACTAATCCTGCATAGTCATTCAGGTATACATAGAGCTGCAGCGGCTATTTGGATAGCAACGCTGCAGCTCTATGTATTTCTGAACTGTTAGTATTTAAATTTTCTTTTGAATAATCTTTTTCTGCGTCTTGGCAGTTTCGCCGCACTATAAGACGGTACCTTGGCCGCCGCCACTTCCTGGCTGTTTCTTTGCCGTCCGCGGATTGCTTCATCAAGGAGCTTATAATACCGTTCTGACTGCCTTTCCTGACGTTCTTCCATCTTACCGATTTCCTGCATCACAACATCTGTCACCTGTGATGCCATCACGTCTTCAAGATGCTCATTATTTTTCACCAGTGCTTCTGTTACAATCCCATCCATAATGTATTTAAAATGTTTCATTTTATCTGCCGGAGAAACTCTTTTTATGCCTTTTGCTTCTGCTGCTTCAGGCTTATTCTCATCCGATACCGCCGGCATCCGATCTGTCTGCTGCGGCTTCCTTTCATTCTTTCCGTCATCCTTCTTTTCCTCCGGTACCATCTGTTTTGACGGCTCTGCCGGTTCCTTTTCGCATTCTTCATCAAGCTGCCCTGCATTTGCCGCTGCCAGCCCTTCTTCCGTCATATGCTCGTCCTCATTCTCTGTCTTGCCAAAGGGAGCATCTTCATTCAATGTAGAAATAATCAGCCGAATAGCCTTCAGCTGGAAGCCTTTCTCTTTCAGATCACGAATGTTTTCAAAAAGCTGTATTTCCTTATCCGTATAATATCTGTGTCCAAGTTCATTTCTCGGAATTTGGATGGCCAGTTCTTCTTCCCAATACCTCAGGACATGGGGTTCTACGTTGATCATTCTGGCCGCATCCGATATGATATATCTCGTCTCTGCCATTGGCTACCTCCATCAATTTCCTCTCATCTCGTCTCCTTATCTGGTGTAGAAATTGCAGTTGGATGCCTGTTGATTCCATTATAGCAAAGTTCTCGCATTAAGCAAATTTTCCCCCTCCAAACATTTTTGCCTCTTCTGACAAAAAAGACCTTTTATCCATGGATTAAAATGAATAAAAGGTCTCCATCTGTCTGATTCTCTTTTTTAGCGCGAAAGAATGCAGATGTTTACTTTTCTTTGTTGGCAAACTTCGTGTAATTCGGCAGCCATACAAGTTCTACGGTACCAATCGGACCATTACGCTGTTTGGCAATAATCACTTCGGAAATGTTCTTCTTGTCTGTATCCTTATTGTAATAATCATCACGGTAAAGGAACATTACCACGTCCGCATCCTGCTCAATGGCCCCGGATTCTCGAAGATCCGACAACATCGGGCGGTGATCCGGCCTTGTCTCACAGGCACGGCTGAGCTGTGACAGAGCGATTACCGGTGCATTGATCTCACGGGCCAGTGCCTTTAAAGAACGGGAAATCTCTGAAATCTCCTGCTGTCTGGATTCCTGCTTCTTGCTGCCTCCGGTCATCAGCTGAAGGTAGTCAATGATAACAAGGCCCAGATCATTCTCAAGCTTATATTTTCGGCATTTTGAACGCAGCTCTGTGATCGATATACCCGGTGTATCATCGATAATGAGGGGGGCTGTGCTGATAACACCGGCACTTTCAATTAACTTCTCCCAATCCGCCGGCTGAAGTGTACCTGTTCTCATGGACTGGGAATCCACTTTGGATTCCATTGAAAGGATACGGTTCACCAGCTGATCCTTTGACATTTCCAAACTGAAGATGGCCGTCGGTACATGATTGCGTACACACATGTACTGAGCCAGATTCAATACAAAAGCCGTCCTACCCATAGATGGTCTGGCCGCGATCAGGATCAGATCCGAAGGCTGCAGACCGGATGTCTTGTAATCCAGATCATAAAATCCTGTTGCCAACCCGGTAACCGTTCCTTTGTGACGGGCCGCCGCCTCGATTTTGTCTATAACTGACAGTACCACATCCTTGATCGGCACATATTCATCGGTACTCTTCTTCTGGAGTACATCAAAGATACGCTTCTCTGTAGTATTCATAATCTCATCCAGAGATTCCTTGTGCTGATAACACGTATTGGCAATCTCCTCATTGACACGAATCAGTCTTCGCAGTGTTGCATCATCACTGACGGTCTGGGCGTAATGCCGGACATTGGCCGATGTCGGCACACTGCTGACCAATTCGCTGATAAACTCTATACTGGAAAATTCCTCAGGAACATCTTTCATCTTCAAACGTTCCTGGAGCGTCAGCACATCTACAGGTTTCCCCTCATTGTAAAGTTCAACCATGGCATCAAAAAGAATGCCGTACTGACGCTGGTAAAAATCATCTCCTGTGATCATCTCAGAGGCTGCCACAACGGCATCCGCATCCATGATCATAGAACCTATGACCGCTTTTTCCGCATCAATACTGTGGGGCAGAATTCGCTTTATAATCGCCTCATCCATATCCTGTGCCTCCTGTCCGCAAGTTTATTACAGGCCGCATCAAGAATTGACTCGGCCTGTAATAAATGGTTTATATCTTATCTGTTGGAATTGTTCTCTAAGCTTCTGTTACTTTGACAGTCAGCTCTGCTGTAACCTTTGGATGTACTTTGTAAGGTACTTTGTAAACACCAAGTGAACGCACAGGTTCTGCCAGCTGCAGCTTCTTCTTGTCAATCTCAATGTTCAGCTGGCTCTTGTAAGCAGCTGCAATTTCCTTGGAAGAAACGGAACCAAATGTCTTGCCGCCTTCACCTGTCTTGATTGTAACTGTCACGGATTTCTCCTTGATATCCTCTGCAAATGCTTTAGCTGCTTCCAGAAGTTCCTTGGCAACCTTTTCCTCATTGGCTTTCTGAAGCTTCAGATCATTGATATTCTTGGCTGTTGCTTCAATTCCCAGTTTCTTAGGAAGAATAAAGTTGCGTGCATAGCCATCATTCACATTGACTGTATCACCTTTTTTGCCAAGGGTTTTAACATCCTGAATTAAAATAATTTTCATTTTAGATTTCTCCTTCCATTTTCATTGATTTGACAACAGATTTCACCTTTGCCTCAGCTTCTTCCACTGTCATATCCTTCAGCTGTGTACCGGCCATAGTACTGTGGCCGCCGCCGCCAAGCCGCTCCATAACAAGCTGGACATTCATGCTGTCATAGGATCTTGCACTGACATAAATGACCCCTTTCACAACGGTAAAGACAAATGACGCCTCCACACCTGTGATATTGAGCAGTTCATTGGCCACCTGAGCACCGACAACTGTCGGGCTCTCAAGACCTTCTGACGGGCATTCAGCATAGGCATAAGCGCCCTCCACCGATGCATTCTTCACAGCTTCCGCCCGGGCTTTATACGTCTGCATATCATCTCTGAGTTTCAGACGGACACGGGTGATATCTGCGCCGCTCTTCTTCAGAAAAGCAGCCGCTTCAAAGGTTCTTACACCTGTTTTGCTGATAAAATTGTTCGTATCGATCATCAGACCTGCATACATGGCATCTGCTTCCTCAGGACGCAGCTTCACAGAATCAGTAATATACTGCAGTATCTCTGCGACCATCTCACAGGCTGAGGATGCATAAGGTTCGATATAGGAAAGTACCGGATTCTCAATGGAATTCCCGCTCTGACGATGATGATCGATCACAACGATGGTCTTCGTCAGATTCAGCAGCTCAGGCCCTTCCGTCCTCTCACTTGTATTCACATCAACAACAACCATGGCTGTATTCATATTCACAATGCCTCTGGCTGTCTCAGATGTCACAAACATATCACTGTCATATTCCGGATTGTCCATAAAATGATCGATCACCGGACGTACAGACGTTGTAATATCATTGATAACAATAAAGGCTTTCTTGTTCAGACTTCTGGCCGCTCTGTAAACGCCGATGGCCGCACCGAAGCTGTCCAGATCTCCAATCTTGTGGCCCATAATCGCCACCTGTTCTTTGCCCTCAATGACCTGTCTCAGGGCATGGGCCTTTACACGGGCACGTACACGGGTTGACTTCTCAACCTGCTTGATCTTGCCGCCATAATAAGAAATCTTGTCCTTCTCCTTGACAACAGCCTGATCACCGCCTCGTCCAAGAGCCAGATCAATGGCATGACGTGCCCAGTCGAGAGCCTGAGCATAACTGGCTGCATTGACACCAAGGCCGATACACAATGTCACGCTCATCTCATTGCCGATA
>JBNMJG010000038.1:0-8447 GCA_050873705.1 Coprococcus sp.
CTCTGAAGCTTCCCCCACACGATTGGCCGTACAGATAATGCCGACTCCCAGCTTCTTTGTCAAAATCAGTTTGTCCCCCGGCTGCCCATGATTATTCGCCAGTACTCTGTCCGGATGAACCACTCCCATAACAGACAAACCGTATTTCACATCGCTGTCTGCAATGGAATGACCGCCGGCCAATGTACCGCCGGCTTCTATGACCTTCTCTGAACCGCCTCTCATAATCTCTCCAAGAATATTCAGGTCCATTTTCTCCGGGAAACAGACAATATTCAGTGCTGTCTTCACTTCTCCGCCCATTGCATAAATATCACTGAGCGCATTGGCCGCAGCAATCTGTCCGAATGTATACGGATCATCCACCATAGGCGGAAAGAAATCCAGCGTCTGGACGATGGCCGTATCTTCAGAGATCTTATACACTGCTGCATCATCCCTGCTGTCAAATCCCACAAGCAATGACGGATCCGGCTCCCCCTTCGGAAGTTTTTCCAGCACACGGCTCAGCACCCCCGCACCAAGCTTGGCGGTACAACCGCCGCCTTTACAGAAAACAATTTTTTCTTCCATATTATATAGAAACACCTTCTCTCTCTTTTGTATCTTTCTCCATGCCTTCAGTTTATCCGAATGCACAAAATAAAAATAAAAACAAAGAGGCCGCATGCTGCAGCCCCATGTTGTCTTAATTAAAATACACTAATTCATCTTCCGGCGCTGCACACTCTACAACTTCTGTTGCATAAAGTACAGGACCTACACCGCCGTATTCTCTTCTTCTCTCATAGTGCATATTGGCTGTGAGTGTCACCCAGTCACCATTTTTCAGATTGTCAAGTTCCGGATATTTGCACAAAAAGCCAATAAAACGAATATCTTCCGCACAGCATGTCATCGCTTTACGGCCAGGTACACAGAAGTTCTTAGGCAGTTTGCGGTTCTTCATAATACGTGCTGTAAAACGAACGGTCTTGCCTTCATAACGTTCCTTGTCATCAGCCGCATCCATATACCAGATACCATAATCATCGTCTGTGATATCAATAACAGGTGCATTCAGGTCATACGGTGGAATATCCTTGCCCAGTTCGATCATTCTTCCATCTTTGTGTTCAAACATCATCTGAACATTGGAATTCAACGCCTTCAGATTACGACGGAACATCGGCAGATCCTGCTCTTCAGAACATCTATTGAAAATAACCAGCTCTGTACACTTGATCATATTGCCGATAATGGATTTCATATTGTTCAGATACACTGCAAATGTACTTGCATCGATCATTGTCACAATTTGATAGATCTCCCATCCTCTTGGCATATCAACGCTGAGGATCGTATCCGGATCCCACATGCCGTTGTATTCTACAAAAACTCTCTTCGGCTTATAAACATTCCTGCAGTTTTCAAGGAAATCTGCTGTCAGCTCTTCCTCTTCATCCAGAGTCACTGTATCAATCTTGCAGGCCATTGTTGCTTTCTCATCCAGCTCTACTTCGCCTTCTTCACATGAGATCAGGAGTCCTCTCTCTCCATCAGCAAACTCTCCGCTTTCAAAAATTTCCTGCAGAAAAGATGTCTTGCCGCTCTCCAGGAAACCTGTAATCAGATATACAGGTACTTCTAATTTATCCATCTCTATCGCCCAACTTTCTATTTATTCGTATTTCTTTTGCTATTCATTATCATATCAAATAAATCAATTAAAATCAACAACATAAAAAAACGGAAGCCCCGGAATCATCACCCCAAAAGCTTCCATTTTCATTCCATTCCTATGAATGCTCAGCTATTACAGCATAAATAATTTCTCAAGTTTTGCTTCATCAATCTTGGAACCGATCACACAAAGACGACCTGTATATTCCGGCTGGCCTTCACGAATCTCATATTCTTCAGGAACCATATCGAAGTAGATCCATGTACTGTCCGGGCTTGGCAGCATACCCTTTGCACGAAGGATAATGCCATACTCATTATTCTCAGCAGCAAGCGCCTTGAGAATTGTCTCAACTTCTTCCTTTGTATACTTACGTGGTGTCTCTTTTCCCCAGCTTGTAAAGACTTCATCTGCATGATGATGGTGATGATGATCGTGATCATGGTCATGGCCGCATCCGCAGTGATCATCATGGTCATGATGATGATCATGATCGTGATCATGATCATGGCCACATCCACAGTGGTCATCATGTTCGTGGTCATGATCGTCATGGTCATGATGGTGTTCATGCTCATGATCGTGATCGTCGTGGTCATGATGATGCTCATGGTCATGATCATCATGATGTCCGCCGCATACAGGGCAGATTTCTTCTTCGGCCATCACCATGTCCGCCAGCGATACCGGTTTCTCCATGGCAGCTAAAAGCTGTTCACCTGTCAGTTCATCCCAAGGTGTTGTGATCACTGCTGCGTCCTTGTTGTGTTCTCTGATCATAGCAACACAAGCTTCAAGCTTATCCTGCTTCATATTCTGTGTACGACTGAGCACAATCGTATGTGCACTCTCAACCTGATTGTTGTAGAACTCGCCGAAGTTCTTCATATACATCTTGCATTTGTTGGCATCTGCAACTGTTACAAGACTGTTCAATTCGATCGGTGCATCTTCAGCGACGCCCTGAACAGCCTTGATAACGTCTGATAACTTGCCGACACCTGATGGCTCAATGATGATTCTGTCAGGATTAAACTTTGTAATAACGTCTTTCAATGCTGTACCAAAATCACCAACCAGTGAACAGCAGATACAGCCTGAGTTCATCTCTGTGATGTTCACACCTGCATCCTTCAAAAATCCGCCGTCAATGCCGATTTCACCAAATTCATTCTCAATCAGGACAACCTGCTGTCCCTTTAAGGCTTCTCCCAAAAGCTTCTTAATAAGTGTTGTCTTTCCTGCTCCAAGGAAACCGGAAATAATATCAATCTTTGCCATAAGGCATGCCTCCTTCTTTATCTATCCATCATAATCAGTCAACTTCAAAAAGCATACAGGATTCTGTCCTGATGACAAGACCTCTCATCCCGCATCTTCCTATTTTAAAGCGTCCCTTTTATAAAATCAATACCATTGCACTAAAGTTTATGAAATTTTTTGATTTTTCTTCTCATTTCAGCTATAATGATTCTATGCTGCAGTCCGGGCCGCAAACAGCCCTGATGACTGCATACCCAAACGGATACTGAAAGGAGAAGGTTTTTATGCCTCTTACACATATCAATGACCAGGGCCGTGCCCGGATGGTGGACGTCTCTGAGAAAGCCATCACTCACAGAATTGCTGCAGCCGCCGGCAGTATCTATATGCAGCCTGCGACTTTACAGGCTATCATCGACGGACAGATCAGGAAGGGAGATGTCCTGGCAGTTGCCCAGGTGGCCGGCATTATGGCTGCCAAGCAGACTTCCTCCATCATCCCTATGTGTCATCCACTAATGCTGTCCGGAATCGATATTCATTTCGAAACAGATACCAGGGAGAATGCTGTCCACATCAAAGCCTATGTCAAGACAACCGGACAGACCGGCGTTGAAATGGAAGCGCTCCATGCCGTTTCCGCTGCTGCACTGACAATATATGATATGTGCAAAGCCATTGACCGAAACATGCATATCACAAATCTGCGCGTCATCGAAAAAGACGGCGGTAAATCCGGGCACTTCGTGCAGGATTAAGAAACACTAGAATGGAGTTATCAACCTATGATCAAAGGAACAATTACATCTATCAACATATCTAAAGAAAAAGGCGTAATCAAAACACCTGTCGACTCTGCTGTATGCAAGTGTGATCACGGCATTGTCGGTGATGCCCATGCCGGCAACTGGCACCGTCAGATTAGCCTTCTGGCCCAGGAAAGCATTGACATCATGACTGAAATGGGCATTGACGGTCTGACTCCGGGACAATTTGCCGAGAACCTGACCACAGAAGGTATCTGCCTCTACGAACTTCCTGTGGGCACACGTCTTCAGATTGGGGAAACAATTCAGGAAGTCACCCAGATCGGCAAGGAATGTCACAAAGGCTGTGCCATTCAGCAGAAAGTCGGCAAATGCATTATGCCGACCCAGGGTATCTTCACCAAAGTTATCAAAGAAGGAACCCTTCATGTAGGTGACCCTATTACCGTTCTTGAATAATTAACGATCAAAGAGTGTCTTTTTTTCGACACTCTTTTTTAATCTGTCCAGCAACACAGATGCATATCTGATATATCAAAGAAGTATCGTGATTATATTCCATAAAGTTTCACAATTCTAACATACGTCAAATAGGAGAAAATAAATTTAATTCCAGAGACCGTTAATCAAATTTTACCAATTTCAAATGCAACTCAAACGCACTTTTAGGGCATAATATCCACAAAGTTGTGTTTAATTTGTGAATTTTCATAGTTTTTCCGACATTTGACATTTGAATTTGACGGGTCTAAAATTGGGTTCAGCCCGAGAGGGAAGTGAAAAAGGAAGTGAATAAATATGGATGAGCTGGTAAAAAATCTCATGGCAGAATTAAACTGTGATACAGCTTTTACGATTCCGATTTTCGGCGGCATACCGGTGGCCGAATCAGTTTTTGTAACCTGGTTGATCATGGCTGTTGTGATTCTCCTGTGTGCGATTTTTGTCAGGAACCTGAAGGTGACAAACCCAGGTAAAGGACAGCTGCTTCTTGAAACGGCTGTCAGTGGTATTTATAGCTTCTTCGAAGATATCCTTGGTGAGAAAGGCAAACGCTTTATTCCTTATTTAATGAGCGTTGGAATTTATATCGGCATCGCCAATCTCATCGGTATTCTCGGTTTCAAACCACCTACAAAGGATATCAATGTAACGGCTTCACTGGCAATTCTCAGTATCATTCTGATTGAGCTGTCCGGTGTTTTGGCTAAAGGCGGCCGCGGTTGGCTGAAAAGCTTCGCAGAACCGATGGTTGTCATTTTGCCGATCAACATCCTTGAGATTTTCATCAGACCGCTTTCATTATGTATGCGATTATTCGGCAACGTTCTTGGTTCGTTTGTCATTATGGAATTGCTGAAGATGGTCGTCCCGGCCATCCTGCCGGCGGTATTCAGCTGCTACTTCGATATATTCGACGGGCTGATCCAGGCATACGTTTTTGTATTCCTGACCGCATTATTTATTAAAGAAGCTATCGACTGATCGTCAATGATCCGTCAATTTTAAAAAGAAAAGGAGCGAGTTATTATGTCAGCAACATTATTCGTAGCAATTGGTGCAGGTATTGCAGTATTAACAGGTATTGGTGCCGGTATTGGTATCGGTAAAGCAACTTCTTCCGCAGTAGACGCTATCGCAAGACAGCCTGAAGCAGAAAGCAAAATCAGTAAGTCTTTACTTCTTGGTTGTGCCCTTGCCGAAGCAACTGCTATTTACGGTTTCGTTATTGCCCTGTTGATCATTCTTTTCCTGAAATAATCATTGCGATATTCAATAGAACTTAAGGAACAGTAAGAATGAGAGGCAGGTGCAGCTATGTTAAGTTTGGAACCCTGGACAATCTTCTGGACCGTTGTCAACGTCCTTGTCCTTTTTGTGGCACTTCGTCATTTTCTGATCAAGCCGGTCATGGGTGTGATCGAGCAGCGAAACGAAATGATCAAGCAGCAGTTTGATGCTGCACAGAAAACGCAGGATGAAGCCAACAAAATGAAAGCCGACTATGAGCAGCAGCTTGACACTGCTAAAGAACAGGCCGCCGATATTATCGCAGCTGCCCGTGCACGTTCCGAGAAAGAACACAGCAAGGCAATTGCTGATACAGAGGCTGAAAGAGTCAAAATGCTGGCTCAGGCCCGTGAAGATATTGAAAAAGAACAGGCAAATGCCAAGAAAGAACTGCAGTCACAGATCATGGATATTGCCATGCTGGCTGCAAAGAAAATTATTATGACAGGTGATCAGTATGACGCAAAGAGCGGTGAATAATGCAATTGTTCTGTATGAGCTGGGTATTACATCTGAAGAACTTCAGACAGCCCGTGAGATCACAGAAAAAGTTCCTGCACTTTTGAATATTCTTCAGAGTCCGCTTGTGACATCTGAGAAAAAGCATCATCTGATCGAACGCGTCTTTGACGGCTCAGGTCTTCCCCGCCATCTGATCAACTTTTACAAAGTCATGTGCGATGACGGCGGAATTGAAGAACTGGCAGACATCTATGCTGAATGGCAGAAAATCTGGGATACTGCCCATAACCGTGTACAGGTTGAATGTGTTTTTGCCGAAACACCAACCCCTGAAAAAGAAAAAGAAATCAAAGCTTTCCTCTCACGGAAGTATCCCGGCAAAGAACTGATTTATCATATCAGCATCGATCCTTCTCTCTTGGGAGGTGTGCGCATCCGTATCGGTCATGAAGAATATGACTGGACATTTGCTGCACGTATCCGTCAGCTGAAGGATGCCGTCGGACAGATTTAAAACTCTGAAAGAGGTGATAATGTGAGTGTCATTAGTGCAGACGATATTATATCGATTATAAAAAGTGAAATAGAAAATTACGACTGGGACAATGAAGCCAAAGAGACCGGTGAAGTCATCTGGGTCGGTGATGGTATTGCCACAGTTTACGGTATCGACCATGCCATGTACGGTGAAATCGTTGTTTTTGACGGCGGTGTCAAAGGTATGGTACAGAATATCCGAAGAAATGAAATCGGTTGTATCCTTTTCGGCCACGACGAATCCATTCGTGAAGGCTGCAAGGTTATCCGTACCGGCAAACGTGCCGGTGTTCCTGTTGGCGATGCATTCAAAGGAAGAGTTATCAATGCGCTGGGTGAACCCATCGACGGCAAAGGCGATATTGCTTCCACTGAATACCGTGCCATTGAGGAACCGGCACCGGCGATCATTGATCGTCAACCCGTTGATACCCCACTGGAAACAGGTATCCTTTCTATTGATTCCATGTTCCCAATTGGCCGTGGTCAGCGTGAATTGATCATCGGTGACCGTCAGACAGGCAAAACTTCCATTGCGGAAGATACCATTATCAACCAGAAGGGCAAAGGCGTTGTTTGTGTGTACGTTGCTATCGGTCAGAAAGCTTCTACCGTTGCAAGAGTGGTCAATAACCTTGAAAAACACGGTGCCATGGAATATACCATTGTCCTGGCTTCCATGGCCAGCGACTCCTCTTCTCTTCAGTACATTGCACCATATGCAGGTACAGCACTGGCAGAATACTTTATGTACAAAGGTCAGGATGCTTTGATCGTTTATGATGATCTGAGCAAACATGCCGTTGCATACAGAGCTATCTCCCTTTTGCTTGAACGTTCACCGGGACGTGAAGCTTATCCCGGTGATGTGTTCTATCTGCATTCCCGTCTTCTGGAACGTGCCAGCAGACTCAGCGAAAAACTTGGCGGCGGATCATTAACAGCCCTTCCTATTATCGAAACACAGGCTGGTGACTTATCTGCTTATATTCCAACCAATGTTATTTCCATTACAGATGGTCAGATTTTCCTTGAAAGCCATCTGTTTTTCTCAGGTATGCGTCCGGCCGTCAGCGTCGGTCTGTCTGTATCCCGTGTCGGCGGTGCTGCTCAGACAAGCGCTATGAAGAAAGCTTCCGGCAGTATCCGTATCGATCTGGCACAGTATCGTGAGATGGAAGTCTTCACCCAGTTCGCATCTGATCTGGATGATATTACAAAGCAGCAGTTAAAACACGGCCATGCCCTTCTTGAGCTTTTGAAACAGCCTCTCGGCAAACCGCTTCAGCTGAACCAGCAGGTTATTACCCTTCATCTGGCTAACAAAGGTTACTTTGATGATGTGGAACTCAAATCTGTCAAGAAATTCCAGAATGACCTTCTGGCATGGTTTGATCTGCAGCATGCAGATATATGTGAAGCCATTCAGACAGGCGGTCAGCTGACAGATGAACTGAAAAAGCAGATTGATGAAGCCGCTGAAGCCTTCAAACAGCAGTAAGACAGGAAGGAGGCGTATCTGATATGGCAAATGCCAGAGAAATCAGAGACAGAATGAGAAGTATACAGGACACCATGAAAATCACCAATGCCATGTATATGATTTCCTCGTCGAAACTGAGAAGAGCCAAAAAAGCATTAGAGAATACAGAACCGTATTTCTATACCCTTCAGTCCACTATGAGCAGAATTCTTCGTCATCTTCCTGAAATGCATTCAGAATATTTCCGTGATCCGAATGCTGTCATAGATGAGAATACCATTCGCCGCGCATATGTGGTGGTTACCGCCGATAAAGGTATGGCCGGTGCCTACAACCACAATATCCTCAAGCTGGCTGAAGAGCATATTCAAAACGATAAAAACGCAAAATTATATGTCATTGGTGAGATCGGCCGGCATTATTTCCAGCAGAAGAAAATACCGATCGCCCACCAGTTCCACTATACTATTCAGAATCCGAC
>JBNMJG010000039.1:0-8340 GCA_050873705.1 Coprococcus sp.
CCGCTTGTCAATATCCTCTGCCAGAGTTTTAATTTCCGTTAATGCATCATTGACCCGGCGCAGATTTTCCAGCACATCATACTGATGCTGAAGCAGCTGTATTTTATTTTCAGTTTCTTCTATCTGCACAGAATTTTCCGATAATTGCTCTGTCAGTTTCTGTATCTGCTCTTTGACTGCCTTCTGTTCTTCCAGAAGCGTCAGTTCTTTTTTCTGATTTTCCCGGAGAAGTCTCTGCTGCTCATCCTTTTTACTGTCATAAACCAGCAGAAAACTGCTGACAGCTTCCATATCTTTTTCATAGGTTCCCAGCTGATCCTGCATTCTTTTCAATAATTTTTCAAGCTCTTCCAACTGCTCGCGGCTCTGTGCACAGATTTTCCTGCGCATATTCTCATCCAGATAAAAGCTGCTGCCTTTTCCTGCAAAAAGTACTTTATTCCTATCTGCCGGTTCATCCTCTGACAGCAGTACCTCAAGACCGATCACAGGAATCGCATGCTCACCGAAATCCTTTTCCTTTAAAAGTACATCCGCCGCTACTTTTGAAAAACCATCCTTCAAAATAACCGCATAAGGCAGAAACGGGATTCTTTCTAAAAGTCTGCACCGTTCTGTTTCTTCTGCTTCCTGAAGGTACTGGGCCCCATAAACACAGGTCACGCCATGACAGGTTCGGATATAGTCCATAAAATTCTGAACATCATCCGGAACATTCAGCGGACTGCCCTCCTCCAGCTGACGGACTTTCTCCCTGAGTGCATTTTCTTTTCTCTGTCTGTCTTCAATATCACAGATCAGCTTTCTGTAACAGTCAAAAAGAGCTTCCTTCAACTGAGCGGCACCTTCTGCACGGTACACCTTCAGAAGTCCTGTCATCTGGTCATACTGCCGCTGCCATGCCTCCATAAACTCACTGCCGTCCCTGATCTGCTCCCGGACACGGGCTATTTCCTGCTCTATCTGTGAAGCACGGATCTGCTGTGTATTTTTCTCCTCTTCTGCTGTTTTGTCCTCTTCTTTCAGACGGAACAGATTCTCTTCTGTCTCACCCAGTTTTCGTTTTTGTTCCCGGATTTCTTTTTCTACTTCCTCAACAACAAGAAGACCTGCCTCTTCTCTCAGTTCTTTGAACGCTTTCAGGTAATCCTTTTCTTTCCGGCTATTCTCTTCTATCTGATGTTCCAGCACTGCCAGCATCCTGTCCGCCTCACGCTCTGAGGCCGTCAGTTCATCAAGCTGTGCCTGAATCGTCTCTATTCTGCTGTGTCCTGCATCAATCCGCTCATCCAAAACCTGAAGCTGTCTGTGATAACGCTTCTGCCACTCAGCAGTATAGGCATGAAGCTGTGCCAGCTGATCCTTCTGTCCATCTGTACGATGCCTGATGGTACTGTCCACAGCCTGATATTTTTGCTGTTCTTCAAGATATTCCAGATAATCGTTCATGCTTTCCCTGAGATTAAGATCATCCCGGCCCACAGCCTGCTGCATCTGCAGTTTCTCAAGCTCTGTCTGACATCTGTCAGCTTCTTTTTCAAGATAAGCCAGCTGTTCTTTACTGGATTGGATCTTGACGGTTTCCAGTTTGCGGGCATAGTCTTCCATACGGCTCTTTGCCAGCTCCTGTTCTTTCCTGGCTGCCGAAAGATCTCTTGTTTTGACCTTATTTCGAAGCAGCACAGACTGCCATGATCTGGCAATATCCATCCTAAGTGCCGTTTCCTCGCCATACATCTGATCCAGCGTCCGGATCCGTGCCCCGAGGCTTTGCATTACTTCCTGCTGCTTGTCATACTGTCCGATCTCCGCTTTTTTGCGAGTCAGTTCTGTCAGCTGATCCTTGATCTGATACAGTGTATCCGCCATCAGTGCCATATTATCGCCATTTTCTGTCTGTTCCGATGTCCGCGCCATAAAAGCTTTCTGAATGATCTCCTCGATCAGAAGATCCTCCACCACTTTTCGGGTTGTTCTGTAATGGCTCTCAAAGTATGTACGCACATGACCTTCTGTCTTATTGATGCCGCGGATAATCTCCCACTCACTTTCATAAAGCCCATACTGACTGATAAAGCGCTGGTATTCACCCTTACGTTCAAATAAATGCACCTGCAGCTGGTAATCTTTTCTGGAAAGATTTCTGATATAGTTCTTCAGTCCCGGCCAGGTGATTCTCTCTTTTCCATCGCTGAGAGGCGAATTCACAATATCATTGTCATTGTAATGTCTGTAAAAAATCACATAATTAAAATATTCAATGGCCGCTGCGTCTTTTGCCGCATTCTGGCTTTCATCCTCTTTGGCTTTTCTTGCACAGAAGCCCGTCAGCATATAGCGATAATCATCTTTCACCAGATAATCATCCAGCCTCCACTCGATCAATGAATGAATCACCGTACTTCCATTGCTGCCCCGAAATAACTTTTCTACCGGCTGTTTATCATCCAACGTACAATTCGGAATCAGGTTCTGGAGCAAGAGCAGCAAAAGAACACTTTTGCCACCGCCATTGGCCAGATCATACAGTACATTTTTGCAGTCAAAACGCATAATAAAATCGTCATAAAACTGTGTACCGAAATTGTAACGCACATTATTGACACGCACTCTGTTAATATGCGGCATTCTTCTCAACCTCCTCCGTATTGCCCCGGCGGCTCTGCTCGATCACTTCGTACAACCGCCCTTTGCAGCTGTCATAATAATTCTCAATCAGCGCCCGCATTCTGTCTGTAATATAATATTTGCCAGCTGATTCCACAAAAAGGTCCTGACTGATCAGGAAATTAAAAACCAGCTTAATAAAACCTGTTTTTGAACCTCTGGCCGCCTTCAAAGTAGAGATATCATCATTTTCTGCCATCAACGGCAGTTCATCCCACAATAAAGCCAATGTCCTGAAACTATTCTCCTCTATATCATTCTGAACAATACTCTCAAGTCTTGCCATAACCCCTGAAAGCAGTGATGTCGTGCTCTCGATCACCATGTCTGTCTTCACATAAGCCAACGCCGCCTCACCTGAGGTTGTCTCATAAAACAGTGTCATCACATCGTAAATGATCAGATACGCCAAAAACAGTTCCCTGTTCAGTCGAAGTCCAATCGCCTTTTTCAGCTCATCATTGGTATAGCCGAATACTCTGTTTTCATCTCCGGCAGTAACATACAAGGTATTGCGATATTCATAAAGCCGGAGATTGGATTTCTTCAAAACTGCATCCAGGATATCATAAACCTCCGCCTGGCTGCTGTAAGCATCATAAAGATCTCTGTGGTTTTCTTTGCCCACCGTCTCGCCTGTGATCAGGCAGGCAAATATCTCCATTGCCTTATCCAGATTTCTGTGATCCATTATTCTTCCGTCCTTTCAAATCGAATATTGCTCATTTCAAACCGTTCCAGAATTGAAATCGTCTCATCAGGAAGGTAGTTCAGTTTGAATTTCAATCCTTCATATCCCAGATTCACCTTCAGAAACTCCGACATGGTCTCCTCAAGGAATGTATCCGGATGTTCTTTGATCGTATCCAGATCATACCGCTCCTTCTGGCTCAAATGCACGAGGAAAGCATAATAATCTCCGTTCTCCAATACCTGGTCCGGAAATTTCATGGCATAAAGATAATTTAACTGCGCCAGTGTGACTTCTTTTTTTTGCTTTAACTGATCCAAAAGCACCCTTAAAAGATAACCGAAATTATCTTTCATGCGCTCTTCTGCCGCTTCATCCTCATAGACATACATCTGTTCTCTGCCTTTTTCCACCGGCTCACCGGCTGCAGATTCCTCCGGTTTATAAAGGAGCAGATCATCCACTCTGGACACCGGAAATGTTTTCCTGATCTTCGGAGCCATCAGCGGCAATACCAGATAGGTCAGAAGTTCCGGATCATCTGCTTCGATCATCCGCTGTCCGACATCCATCAGATCAACAGACGGACGAAAACGTGTCCGTTTCGCCTTGGCAAGCGCTTCATCTCCGGCCTTCTGCATCTGCATATATGCATGCATCAATTCCTCATGGCGCTTCATGGCATTTTTCAATGCAGTATCCAGCCGATGGACTTCTTCTGCCGCCTCCCCGGTGATGCGGTCTGCCTCCATTTTCTGTACTGCCCTGGCTGACAATGCCATATTCGATGCAAATAATCTCTGCTCCTCACTGAACCATTTCATCAGACGGTCATGATAATTTTCAAGGGCCTTCAAGCCTTCTGTTACATGACGGTTCAAAAGCGTCTGTATCTCATGCCGCTCCTCCATCAGGCGTCCCACTTCCATATTGATCCGTCCGATAACCTCCAGACCGCCTTTGAAATTCTGCGCTTTGATCATTTTCTCTAGCAGCAGCTGGGCTACACTGATATGACTTTCCTCCCGCACTTCCTTCGTATCAAGATAAAAAGCCACCGCATCAGATGAAATTCTGTAGAGCACCTGCTGATCCTTTAATTCACTCTCGATCAGACGTACCCGCAGTGTTTTCTGCTGATGGGCGGCCGGGTCATAATAGTTCAGTTCAAATGGTCGTCCCTCGTTGCATAATTTATCAAAAATATACTGATACAATTCATCATTCTCCGCCTCTTCTTCGGTGAAATCAAAATCCCTCACCAAAAGCTTTGCCATGAACTGTCTGTAATCCTCATAATATACCGGCTGATCATGAAAATGATTCGCCTCAATAAAAAAGCGCAGGACAGCAAGGACAATATACGACATATCCAAGCGTTCATACGCGCCGTCTCTGTACTGAGACAGTCCGCTGTCCATTAATCTGAAAAATGGATAATAACGCTTCAGATGCATCATTCGTTCCTCATGGGCCTGCACCATATCATTCATCAAAATATAATTGTCCACTTTTTTCTCCTGTCTGTCATTGATGATTTTCTCACAAATTCTGATGCACATTGCGTTCCGATACAGGGACGCCATTCCTATCCTGATGACCGCACATCCACGCAAATTGTTCACCGCATCGCCTCAGTTCACCCAAAACTGTATCCAGCCCTTTCTGACTTTCCATCCAGCTGCCACGGCTGATCCCCTGTGTAACTGCCGGGCACATCAGAAATTCTGTATCTGTATCCTGAAAAACATACTCAAAGTACATCCTGCATCTTCTGGCATGAAAAGCCTGACAGCAGATCAGTGCTTTCTTCACCACCATCTGCTTCTCTTCCAGCAATTGTCTGATATATCTTGCATTCTCAAGGGTAAATTCCGCTTTACGTTCCTGCAAAACTGCCGTCTCCGGCACTCCCTCCCGGATAAGCACATCTGTCAGGAAATCTGCCTCTGTCATATAAGGCCCTTTGTAGCGATCACCTTCGCAGGCCGCTCCCACAAAGGTCTGCTGCCCTTTGCTGTACCTGCCGGACACAACGATGTAAGGTGCCATTCCCTCATGATATAATGCCGCAGCCCTCCTTGCAGGCTGCGGCCATGTATTCCCGGGTACAATGATCAGATCCGCCTTCTCCGGCAAATCTTCAAGGAAAATAAACTCCGTGATATCTCTCAAAAACTTCATGGTCCTGATGCTCTTTGCCTTTTGCAGCCTGCTTATTTTCTCTTGAAAGTTGCTGCATATGCCTGCACGGCAACGGCTTTTTCAGAATCCGAACCATACTCTGACTTCGGCACAACTTCTTCAGAAGCAACCGTCCACTGTCCGCCCTTATTCTGAGGCAGCAAAATGACGGTCTTCTCTTCATCATAATTGCAATACCAGGCAACATCTGAAAGCGGCGCTTTCACTTCATAAATCTTTGCAGTTTCAGGGAACCAGCATGCAGCATAATTTTTCGCAACTTCTTTGTCCAGGCTGAAGGCAAAGCCTTTCTCAATCACTCTGCTGGCATCCTCTTCTCTTCCGAAAGGACGTTCAAAACTGCCGCGGTACACAATCAAATGCCCATCATCATCCAGATATTCCGCCAGCTCTTTTTTCATCTCTTTGATTCTCTGTTTTTTATCCTCTTCCGGTTCCAGTTTGAAAGCCTTGGCAAATGTATTGACAAAACCGCCGTCCACACTGCTGTCAAGATATATCTGAACAACAAGCGGCAGCGCCACATTCGCCGGGATCAGCCCTTCCCTGAAATAATATTTGAACCATTTAAATGTTTCATCGGAATCTCTGCCGTATGTTCTCGCCAGATAGGCAAAGCTTTCTGACCATTCTGAAAAATTTGTATTCTTCTCTTTGGAAAGCTTCTGAATATCATCCAGCACTTTCTTTGTTCTCGTCTTTATAAAATCTGCCACCAACGCTTCATCCGGTGTCAGTACTTCACTCTTTGGCATTTTTGTGTTCTCCATTGTTCTTCCTCCTATTCCAAAACCCTTTCTCACATCGGTTGATTATCCAGTCAATCCCCCCATCTATGATGCTCTCAAAAAGGCCGATGATCATGTCCATCTATCTTGTTCCTGCCGGTCAGCTTACTTCATAAATAAATGCTGACTGAGTATCTTCAGCATCTGGGCAGCCTTGGCATTGCCATTATCAGCAGACTGTTTAAACAATTCAATAGCTCTGTTCTTGTCTGTCTTCACACCTTCGCCGTACCAGTAACAGTAACCCAGATTATACTGTGCACTGGCATGACCGCCTGCTGCTGCTTCTTCATAAAGCCTGATTGCCTCTTTGACATCCTTATGTACGCCTCTGCCCTTCTGATAACAGAACGCAAGATTATTCTTGGCCTGGATATTGCCCTGCGCTGATGCCATCTCATACCAGCTGACAGCCTCTTTGATGTTGCGGACAACACCCTGTCCGTATTCGTAGCAGTAACCGATCTCACTCTGGGCCTTGGCATGACCGCCGAATGCCGCCATCTGACACCACTTGGCTGCCTCAGTAATACTCTTTCTGACACCGATACCTCTGTCATAGCAGACACTGAGCTGATACTGAGCCTCTGTATGTCCCTGGCTGGCCGCCTGTCTCAGGTACTTGAACGCCTTTACACCATCTTCTCTTGTGGTGCCTGTTTCAAGGATACGCATACCCTCGGCGAACAGTTCATCTCTTGTGGTAAGTGGTTCAGTTTGTTCTTCTGCATCTTCTTTAACTTTTGCTTCTATCACTTTGGATTCTGTCGTTGTACTTTCTGTTTTTTCGATGTGTTTCACAGACTCTTCCCTTGTGCTATTCTGTTTTGATTCCGAATCTGTATTGAATTTAATAACTTTTGGTTCTGAAGAAGACACTTCTGTTTTTAGTTCATCTGCAGATTTCACTTCTACAACCTTCAGTTCCTTCTTCACATCCTGTTTAGCCTCAACAATTTTATCTTCTGGTGCTGCTGTCACCGCTGTCTTCATATCATTATTCGCTTCCACAGATGCTGCCACATCAGCTGCTTTCGCTTTCCTGCTCAGCATCTGATACTTATATTTAAATAATGCATGCAGCACATCCAACTGAACATCCACTTCTGATGCCATCTGCGCACCGTCCAGATGGAACAGCATGGTATCCAGTTCATGCTTCAGCGTATAATTCATAATCTTTCTATAGCTTCTGGATGTATGAGCCGCCGGCGTCCAGAAATGAATCACACACACACTGCCTGCCACTCTCTCCTCGCTTCCGTTGCCATGATAAACTTTTACACCTGTTTTCTCAATATCTTCGATAATTCCCTGTACAAGCTGATAATCTTCATATGCATAATTAATATATATATATCTTTCCATTTCATGCTCCTTTTTGAAATGTCGAAATTTCCCGATGATAATCATACCATAAACAGCCGTGAAAATCCACCGCAATCCAGAAACTGGCGGTGTAAAATTGCAGTTTTCAATTGACATCTGCACAGGTTACCGCTATGATGTTCATACAGGAGGTGCTTATTTATGTTCCGTTTATGGGGAAAGACATTTCTTCACAATCGCATGACCAATGATATGGTGGTCTGCAATGATTCCGAAGAATCCCGAACATCCAAAATCTTTCAGGCCGTTACAGAAATCTGCCAGACTTTTGACCTTTCCGAACCTATCTGGCTCGATATAAATATCCGTGACTTTAAACGCCACAGCAAAACCAGATTCACACAGGACAATTTCATTGACAGCATTGACTTTGATTATCTGGAGATACAGGTAATCGAAGAGGATTAAAAATGATACTTATAAGCAAAATGGGTTTCAAAAGAAGCACCTGTATTAAATTACTTCTTCCGAAACCCATTTTCTATTTTTGCTTCATTCTTTTATAAAAGCCAAACCATGAACCTTTTACTAAAGCGCTCTTTATTTACTCAATATCTTCAATAGTTTCCATTAATTCTTCATACTCATCGTCACTAATAA
>JBNMJG010000040.1:0-8330 GCA_050873705.1 Coprococcus sp.
ATGGACGACAACAGTTTCCTCACGTTGACAGAATCCGGTCTGGCCATCGCCCGAAGCATTTACGAGCGGCATCAGGTTCTCTCCGGTTATTTGATGTCCATTGGTGTCAGTGAAGAAACCGCATTAAAAGATGCCTGCCGCATTGAACATGTATTAAGTGAAGAAACATTCCATAAGATAAAGGAATTATTCTATCAGTCACGCAAGCAATAAAATAAGCTTCGCATTCAATTGAATGCGAAGCTTATTTTTATACGGCATGTTCAAGAAGAATACCTTCCAGTGCCGAACCACTGCTTGTATGGCAGCGAACAATTTTAAATTTCTTTTTTTCAGCTTCATCTACAGCACATCGTACCATTTTGTGAGAAACTGTATTGGTAAACAAGATACATAAATCCGGATCGCCAATCTGCTTGTCCAGATCAGCAGACATCTGGGTAAATACCTTTGCTTTACATTTATGAGATTTACAAATTTTCTTATACTGACAGACCATTCTGTCATGACCACCGATGATGACAACGCTCATGGCTCTCCTCCTTCTTAAAACACCTCTGCCGAAACTTCTGATTTGCTCCGACAGAGTGTTCCTATTTATTTTTTATCCTGTAAATACCTTCAGTAAAAATGAGTTTTCGTAAGTGGAAATAAAATTATAAAGCAGCTAATTCTTTGCCGAGTGCCTCAAGCTTTGCCTCTGCTTCTGAATCAGGCTCGTTCATGCAGATTGCATCTTCACCGCCGTATACCTGAGCTCCGGCTTCTTCCATACGAGCTACCCAGTTGCGCATCCATTCGCCGTCGCCCCATCCGTAGGAACCAAATAAACCAATCTTCTTACCTGATGCAAAACTCTCAACTTCTGTTACAAAGTCTTCCATGACTGTTTCTTCAAGAGTTTCATTACCCATAGATGGGCAGCCGAGAGCGAATACAGGATAATCCTTGAGATCATCAGCTTTGATATCTTCAACAGAAACAACCTTTGCTGATGCTCCGCCATCCTGAATACCTTTTCCTAAGATTGCTGCCATTGCTGCTGTGTTTCCTGTTCCGCTCCAGTATGCGACCATAATTTCTTTCATTGTTAAAACTCCTCCTGTCAATGTGATCATTTACCTGATCAATTTTTATTTTGATCAAAAGCGGCAGCTGGCCGCTTCGATTAAACGAATTGATATTGTTCTGCCATTCCGAACCCCATGCCCTGTCTCACCATATCCATGGCGATCTGTTTGACCTTGGCATATAAACGAAATGTTTCCTGGGCCTTTTCTTTATTCTCGTATACTTTCCAATAGCCGCTGCACAGACAATCGCGTCCGTGATGCTCAATAAATCCTTTGACATCACCGAGAGGATATCCCAGCAAAATGCCCATCTCGTGTGGGAATCCCGCTTCACCGCGCTTATATTCCCTGAATCGTTTTGCTGCATATGCCAGTATTTCATCCATTGTCATATCTTCAGTATACCCAAACTGTTTCATAAAAGACCTGTTATCGGGATCTGCTAGTTGTCTGTAAAGGGCTTCTTCACGAAACATAAACCATACCTGTTTCTCGGAACGATGCTCAAAACATCTTACTTTCAATCCTGTTGATTCCACCAATGACTTCAGTGCCTTGGCATAACACTGATCGATAATCAGCAGATTGGAAGGCTTGATGCCGAAAATAACCGGTGCACACTGCTCTGCAGCCTTTTCCTGTATTCCTCTTATTATTTCATACGTCTGCCTGTATGCAACCATCTTTCTTCTCTCCTTTACTTGGTTAGGTATGTCTAACTATCTGGTGTCATTATCATATCAGTTACATAGGAAAAACGCAATACCTTTTATTGAGAATGAATCTCATTACCATCTTTATTGATATTTCATCTCAATAAAGTGTTAAAAAGCCGTCTCTTATGCTATACTAAAAGTAATTTTTCATATCCTATAGTTCTATTCCGGGAGGAAACCATCATGAATACACCACCTGATTTTAGTAAATACAACAAAAATCTCGATGTTGAGCAATTAAAAACCCAGGGTATACAGGCTCTGGCTGATGAACTGTCTTACACACGCCAGCTTTTTGAATCCCTTGACACAATTTTTCAGGACTCTCTGGATGGCTTCTTTATCACAGACGGTGAGGGCAATGTTTTAAAGGTCAATAAATCCTATGAAGAAATGTCCGGTATCACAAGCAAAGAAATTCTCGGTCAGAATATGCACGATCTGGAATCAACATTGATCAACTACTCAGCTTCTCTCATTGTCCTGAAAACAGGCAAGACGGCAACCATTGAACAGAATTTTCTCCGGACAGGGCGCAGAGCCTACATTACAAGTACGCCCGTTTTCTCATCTGACGGCAAAATCATCATGGTCATCAGCAATACCCGTGATTTCAAAATGATCGAAGAGCTTCGTCAGCAATTAAGCGAACAGATGGTTCAGGTCTCCGAATATAAGGAGAAAATCCGCGCACTGACGCAGCAGAATATCGACCGTTCCCAATTTCTTGTGAACGATCCTAAAATGTACGAAATCCTTTACAGTGCCACCAAAGTAGCCGACAAAGATACTACTGTGCTGATCCAGGGTGAAACAGGCACAGGCAAGGAGCTTCTGGCCCATTTTATCCACCAGAACAGCCCCCGCAGAGATAATCCGATGTTGAGTGTGAACTGCGGCGCCATTGCCAAAGACCTGATTGAAAGCGAACTCTTCGGTTACGAAGGTGGTGCCTTCACCGGTGCCCTGTCCAAAGGCCGCCCCGGCTATTTTGAGGTTGCCAATGGCGGCACTTTGTTTCTTGATGAGATCGGTGAAATGCCGATGAATGTCCAGATGAAGCTTCTGCGTGCCCTCCAGGAGAATGAGATCATGCGTCTCGGCTCCAGCCAGCCCCGCAAAATTGACGTCCGTGTCATTGCTGCCACCAACCGCGACCTGAAAGAGATGATCGATGCCAACGAATTTCGTTCCGATCTCTACTATCGTCTGAATGTCGTCAACCTGGAGATTCCGCCCCTTCGGGAACGCAAAAAGGACATTATCCCACTGGCCCAGCACTTTCTGAACCAGTTTAACGCCAAATTTAAAACACACAAAACACTGAGTCCCTATTCCTGCAAAACCCTGGAGGAATATAACTGGCCCGGCAACGTCCGCGAACTCAAAAATACCATTGAGAAGATGGTCATTCTCAGCGATGAAGACATTATTTCATCCGCCGAATTATGGAGCAGTGAATCCAGTCTTATCAAGGACAATGTCCAACTGGGTAATATCCAGCTCAAAAATATTCTCGAGCAAATTGAGCTGAAATATATAGAGGAATACTATAGCCTTTATGGTACCCTTGAAAAAACAGCCGAAAAGCTGGATATGAATCTGAAAACACTGGCCCGAAGGAAAAAGCAGTTAGAAGAAAAGTATCCTCGCTCTGAAGAATCCTGATTCAATTTCTTATTTTTGAGAACTTTCTTATTTTTGAGAATTTATTTTCGTCATTTTTCTCATTTTTGAGAATCCGTGAAAACAGTCCTGATGAAAATCCGCTGAAACAGGGCTGTTTTTTCTTTAACAATATTGGCACGTATCTTGCTGTTAATAATAAATATCAACTATAACATTTTAAATTTTAGGGAGGAATTTATTATGCCATTAATGACAGGAGACGAATATGTAAGAAGTCTGCAGAAGATCAAAATGAGAATCTTTCTTTTCGGAGAAGAAATCAGCAATCCGGTAGGTAATCCTATTCTCCAGCCGGCTGTCAATTCAGTCAAAGCCACTTATGATCTGGCTCAGGATCCTGAATATGCAGACCTTATGACTGCAACTTCAAGTTTCACAGGTCACAAAGTCAATCGTTTTACACACATTCATCAGAGTCCTGATGATCTTGTTAAAAAAGTTAAAATGCAGCGTCTGCTTGGTCAGAAGACAGCAGCCTGTTTCCAGCGTTGTGTCGGTATGGATGCTTTTAATGCGGTTTACAGCACCACTTATGAAGTAGATAAAAAATACGGCACACACTATCATGATAATTTCGTTAAATTCGCCACATATGTCCAGGAAAATGACCTGACTGTAGACGGCGCCATGACAGATACCAAAGGTGACAGAGGTCTTTCTCCATCCAAACAGGCTGATCCGGACCTTTTCCTTCATGTTGTTGAACGCCGTCCTGATGGTATCGTTGTCCGCGGTGCAAAGGCACATCAGACAGGTATTCTGAACTCTCATGAAGTCATTGTTATGCCGACAATCGCCATGGGACCTGATGACAAGGATTATGCTGTTTCCTTCGCTGTTCCGCTGGATACTGAAGGTTTAATGATGATCGTCGGCCGTCAGAGCTGTGATACAAGAAAGACCGAAGGATGTCAGCTTGACCTGGGCAACTCTACATACGGCGGTATGGAAGCACTGACAGTATTCGACAATGTTTTCGTTCCTAATGACCGTATCTTCCTGAACGGTGAAACAGAATTTGCAGGTATGCTTGTTGAACGTTTCGCAGGCTATCACAGACAGAGCTACGGCGGATGTAAAGTCGGTGTTGGTGATGTTCTGATCGGCGCAGCAGCTCTTGCAGCTGAATACAACGGTGTTGAAAAAGCATCCCACATCAAAGATAAACTGATTGAAATGGTTCACCTGAATGAGACACTTTACTGCTGCGGTATTGCCTGTTCATCAGAGGGACAGCCGACAGAATCCGGCAACTACCTGATCGATCTGATGCTGGCCAATGTCTGCAAACAGAATGTGACACGTTTCCCATATGAAATCGCACGTCTTGCCCAGGATATCGCCGGCGGTCTGATGGTTACACTGCCGTCTGAAAAGGATATGGCTCATCCTGTAGCAGGTCCTGTTATCCGCAAATACCTTGCAGGCCCTGCCAAAGTAGATGTTATGGATCGTTTCAAGATCATGCGTCTGATTGAAAACCTGACCCTTGGTACTGCTGCTGTCGGTTATCTGACAGAATCCATGCACGGAGCAGGAAGCCCACAGGCTCAGAGAATTATGATTTCCAGACAGAGCAATATGCCTGCTAAAAAAGCAATGGCAAAACATATTGCCCACATTAAAGATTGATGATCGGAGGTCCTCCCCTTGGATACACTGAATAAAATTCAGCAAGTCGTGTCCGATCGTATCCGCCCTGCCCTTTTGGGGCATGGCGGAGATATGATGATCACATCCTTCTCCGACGGTATTTTAAAATTCAAATTTACCGGTATGTGCTCCAACTGCCCTTCCGCATGGATCACCACCGAAGAACTGGTAAAAAACGAAATTTTATCCGCCGTCCCCGAAGTGAAGGATGTACAGATGGAATTCGCTGTCAGCGATGAGCTCATCGACATGGCCAAAAAACTTCTTAATCATGAAACATAACAAAAAAGAACTTCCGGTTCATCTAAACCGGAAGTTCTTTTTTGTGTACGAATTAATATTTATTTTTAATCAGGACTACTGTATGGTCACTTCAACAATTTCCTCGGCCGCATTATAGTTATATCCCTTGCGGCGTAATACATTCTGAAGCAATTCAGTCCATTCCGTCTGATTAAGGACGATTTTGTTTTGATTTTTCAAAAGAATCTGGCATCCGCTTCCTGATCCTGAAGCTGTCTGGGGTTTCAGTGTTGCCACTTTCAAAACCCCGATATCCGTCAGTGTATTGACCATACGGTATACCGTTGCCATACCGATACCCGGATCACGCTGAATGGCTTGATAATAAATCTCTTTACAGCTGGCACATTCATGCTCGAACACGATATCCAGTATCAGCTCTCTTTGCTTTGTCACGCGAAAACCACGTTTTCTCAGTAAATGGAGAATTTCTTCTTTCTCTCTGCTGACACGACGATATTGTTCCGTGTCTCTATTTACAACAGCTGCTGCCACCACCGCAACCTCCTCCGCAGGAGCCGCAGTCACCACAGCCCTTGCCGTTTTTCTTATCTTTGATCATCGAGCGAACAATCGCTGCGACAATGACTATCAGTATAATGCCTACTATAAGCGTTCCCATTAAGCACTCGCCCGACCTTTCAAATCAATTTAAGCTACTGCTTTTCCTTTTACTTCTAATGTGTTGCTTTCCTTGTATGGACGGAACAGCAGATAGAAGAATCCAATGATGATCAGGATAGCGACAACTGTGAAAATACCAAATGTATGACTAGCTACAAGGTTACCGATCTGGTTGATAACAAGTGCTACAAGATAAGCGAAACCGCACTGATAACCGATAGCGATCCAGAACCACTTTGTATTGTTCATCTCACGCTTGATGGCACCCATTGCTGCGAAGCAAGGTGCACACAGCAGGTTGAATGCCATGAATGCATAACCGCTGATCAATGTGAAGGAAGCTGCCATTGCCTGATATACTGTACCATCGCCGCCACCGTAAAGGATACCCAGTGTACCAACGATGTTTTCCTTTGCTACAAGGCCTGTAACAGATGCTACAGTTGCCTGCCAGTTACCAAATCCAAGTGGTGCAAAGATCCATGCGATTGCATGACCTACTCTTGCAAGAATACTGCTGTCTAACTGGTCTTCAGCCAGCATTGTGAATGCGCCGTCTACCCAGCCGAAGTAGGACAGGAACCAAACAAGGATTGTTGATAATGTAATAATTGTACCAGCTTTCTTAATGAAAGACCAGCCACGTTCCCAAGTTGCTCTGAGCACAGCACCCGGAGTCGGAATATGGTATGCCGGAAGCTCCATAACGAAAGGAGCAGGATCTCCGGCGAAAATCTTTGTCTTCTTCAGGATAATACCTGAGCAGATAATTGCTGCCATACCAAGGAAGTATGCGCTTGTTGCAACCCATGCAGCACCGCCGAATACAGCACCTGCGATCATCGCAATGAAAGGTGTCTTCGCACCGCAAGGGATAAATGTTGTTGTCATGATAGTCATACGACGGTCACGTTCATTCTCAATTGTTCTGGAAGCCATGATACCAGGGATACCACAACCTGTACCTACAAGAATAGGAATGAAAGATTTACCGGAAAGACCGAATTTACGGAAAATTCTATCCATGATGAAGGCGATACGTGCCATGTAACCGCAAGACTCAAGAATAGCCAGCAGGAAGAACAGGACAAGCATCTGAGGTACGAAACCAAGAACAGCACCAACACCGGCGATAATACCATCTACGATCAGACCCTGAAGCCATTCAGCACAGTTTGCGCTTTCAAGAAGGCCGCTGACTGCATCTGGGATACTGCTGATGAATGTACCATAATCAGCTGGATCCGGAGCTTCATAGCCAGCTTCTGTTAAAGCTGCTACAGCTTCTGTCAGATCTGCATCAGAAGCAGTTGTTTCTTCTGTTGCAAGTGTTTCTTCATCTTCTACAAGGTATGTTGCTTCTGTAGATGGATCTACCTGAGCAACAAATGCATTAACTGCTGCTGCAGCTGCTGCCGGATCATAATCATCGGATTCTGAATCAATGGTTGCTTCAACAGCACTTGTATCCATACCCTGATCTGCTTCGTAGCTTACGAAACCATTCAGAACCTGCATAGCCTCTGAGTAAGCATCGTTTGCATCACCATAACCGCCGTCGCTGCCGATAAAGAAGCCATCACCGAACAGATTATCATTTGTCCAGTCTGTTGCTGCAGCACCGATTGTTGTCATGGAAATATAGTAAACAAGGAACATGATCACTGCGAAGATCGGCAGAGCCAGGATACGGTTTGTAACGATTCGGTCAATCTTATCAGAAATTGTATCTGCGCCCGCATGTTTTTTCTTCAGGCAGCCGCCGATAATACTTGCGATATATTCATATCTTTCATTTGTGATGATACTTTCTGAGTCATCATCCATTTCCTTTTCGGCTTTGGAAATAATGGCTTCTACATTCGGTGCACTCTTCATCTGAGCTGCAATCTTGTCATCACGTTCAAATAATTTAATTGCATAGAATCTCTTCTGAGCATCAGCAACATCTGAGCCGAGAAGTGTTTCAATCTCATTCAGGTAGCCTTCAACCTTGCTGTTAAACTTATGTACAGTACCCTGAACTGCTTTGGACTGGGCAGCTTTAACAACGGCATCAGAAGCTTCTTTAATACCTGTTCCCTTCAGAGCAGAGATTTCATAAACAGGGCAGCCGCATGCTGCACTCAGTTTCTGAATGTTGATATTATCGCCATTCTTCTGAACAAGGTCCATCATGTTAATCGCCATGATGACCGGAATACCGAGTTCCATGAGCTGTGTTGTCAGATAAAGGTTACGCTCAAGGTTTGTACCATCCACGATATTCAGG
>JBNMJG010000041.1:0-8310 GCA_050873705.1 Coprococcus sp.
GTTGTATCTGCATGCTGACTGATCAGAACACATTTATCTGCGATCAGAGATTCAGCACATTCTTTCTCAAGGTCAAAACTTGCCCAGCTGTTTGTATACTTAACTTCCATTGTAGCGGATGGGCACTGGCTTCTTACACCAAGGAAGAAGGATGTGAAACCGCTGATAACTTCTGCATATGGATAAGCACCGACATAACCGATCTTAGCTGTATCTTCTGTGATCTTGCCGTCTGCGATCATCTCGTTCAGCTTCATACCGGCTACAACACCGGATACGTAACGGGATTCATAGATAGATGTAAAGTAGTTGTGCATATTGGAAAGTCCGCTGCCTGCTGCCTGATAACCTGTTGCATGGCAGAACTGTACATCCGGGAATTCTGCTGCTGCCTGAAGGATATAGGATTCATGGCCAAAGCTGTTAGCGAAGATGATGTTGCATCCCTGGTCTGCAAGGTCAACTGCTGCATCATAACATGTCTCATCTTCAGGGATATTCCATTTGATGATGATCTGATCATCGGAAAGTCCAAGAGCTTCCTGCATACCTTTTGCACCGGCATAATGGGCTGCTGTATAACCCTCATTCTCATCACCGATAAAGATAAAACCAACCTTCAGATCCTTAGCATCAACACCTTCTCCAACCTTCTCTGCTGTCTCACCTGTTGATTCTGCTGCTGTTGACTCAGCTGCTGTCTCGCTGTCACCTGATGCGGCAGGTGCCTGAGTTTCCTTTGTTCCTGAATTGCCGCAGGCTGCAAGTGAAGCAACCATGACTACGGACAAAACAAGTGCCAAAAACTTTTTCATAGTAACTACCTCCTTATTACGTGTGCTTAAAAACAAAAAGGGGCATGAACTTCTCACTATTCATGCCTCTTTGCATGACAAAATACCATCTCTTTCTGTCATTGTTTTCAAACGATCTGTTAATTTTAGTATAACACTGATTTTCATCGTGTCAATAATTTCTGTCTTTCGTTTTACTTATTTCATTTATAAGAATGTAAACATTTTCCAGATTTGAATTATTTTGTCTTTGATTGTATTAATTTGTCAAAAATATTCTGAATATTTCAACTATTCTCCATAACCCTCAGGACCATTGCTGAGTTTCTGAAGCATCAACTCAATGCGCTGCCACTCTGCCTCAGTTTCAATGGCATGAATCAGGATCTGTTCCTCTTCCTGATCAGGATCATAAGATGCCGCAAAAATATTGTAATTGCCTGTTTCATTTACAGAATTATCTGTATAAATCACGTAATTCTTGCCAGAAAGATCATCCTCAAAGGCTCCCATCACAGAACCTCTGATAACCTGACCTTCTTCTGTCACAAATGTTATTAAATCCGCCATAAAACCGTCCTATTCCAAGCCAAGGCTCTTCTTTGTAAAGTTCCATGAATCTTTGCACATACGTTCAAGATCATACTTTGCTTCCCATCCAAGTTCTCTCTTTGCTTTGCCCGGATTCGCATAGCAGATGGCGATATCGCCTGCACGACGCGGTTTGATCACATACGGGATCTTGATGCCATTGGCCGCTTCAAATGCTTTGACAATATCCAGTACACTGTAGCCGATACCTGTACCCAGATTGTAAATATTCACACCTGTAGAAGAAGTGACTTTCTCAACCGCATTCACATGTCCCTTTGCCAGGTCAACCACATGGATATAATCTCTGACACCCGTGCCGTCCGGTGTATCATAATCATCACCGAACACGCCCAGACATTCCAGTTTGCCTGCTGCCACCTGTGCAATGTAAGGCATCAGATTGTTCGGAATACCATTCGGACTCTCACCGAGAAGGCCGCTTTCATGGGCACCGATCGGATTAAAGTAACGAAGAAGTACAACACTCCATTCCGGATCCGGTACACAGAAATCGGAGAAAATTCTCTCAAGCATCAGCTTGGTTGAACCATATGGATTGGTTGTAGATAACGGGAAATCTTCGGTGATCGGAACCGTCTTCGGTGCACCGTAAACAGTTGCTGAAGAACTGAAGATAATACGCTTGCAGCCATATTCATTCATCAGTTCACACAGATTCAGGGAACCTGAAATATTATTCTTATAATAAGCCAGCGGTTTTTCTACAGACTCACCGACAGCCTTCAGTGCAGCAAAGTGAATCACTGCATCAAACTTATGCTCCTCAAAAATAGGACGCATAGATTCCTTGTCCAGCATATCTGCTTTATAAAAAATCAGCTTCTTGCCGGTGATTTCCTGAATCTTGTCAACAACCTCAATCTTGGAGTTATAAAGATTATCAAAAGCGACAACATCATAGCCCTTATTCAGCAGTTCCACACAAGTATGGGAACCAATATAACCTGTTCCGCCTGATACTAAAATTTTCATAGTAAATTCCTTTCTTTTATAAACGTCTAGGACCGCCGCCTATTTTGCAGATGTAAAAATCGGCCGGGTAGCCTATTTGCTGTCTGTAGATTCTGCCAACTTTCTTAATGAAATTGTCTACAGCATCTGTTCGGACAAGGCTGATAGTACATCCGCCAAAGCCTGCACCTGTCATACGGGAGCCTAAAACACCTTCTGTCTCCCATGCCGCTTCGACTAAGGCATCCAGCTCATCTCCTGTGACTTCATAATCATCCCTTAATGAACGATGGGAGTCATTCATCAGTTGACCAAATGCATCAAGATCATTCGCTTCCAGCGCATCCACAGCCTGAATCGTTCTCTCATTCTCTGTGACTGCATGTCTTGCTCTTCTGATGCAGACCGGATCTTCGATTGCCGATTGATAGGTTTCAAAATCATTCCGCGATAATTCTCCCAATTTCTCAATGGCAACTGCTTTCTGAAGATCTGCCACAGCTCTCTCACATTCCATACGTCTGAGATTATACTTGGAATCCGCCAGACCTCTTTCCTTGTTCGTGCAGGCGATTACAAGCTGCACATCATCAAGATGAATCGGAATATAGCGATGGGATAAATCTTCTGTATTCAGATAAATCGCATGATTCTCCCTGCCCATGGCAATCGCAAACTGATCCATGATACCACAGTGCACTCCATTAAATTCATTCTCTGAATACTGTCCGATCAATGCAATATCCTGATCTGATACTTCAAGATCAAATATATCCCTCAGAACCCATCCTGTCAAGACCTCAAGTGATGCTGATGAAGACAAACCGGCTCCGCTTGGAATGTTGCCGTAAACCATCATGTCAAGACCGCAGTCAGGCTGCATACCACGCTTGCCAAAGGCCCATATCACTCCCTTTGGATAATTGGCCCATCCGTCTTCCTCATCGTTCTCCAGACCATTTGCCAGAGAACAATTGATAATGCCCACATCCGGATAATTCATCGAATAAAAGAATACTCTCTGATCCTGACGTTTTCTCACAACTGCATAAGTACCGATATCCAGTGTACACGGAAATACATGACCGCCGTTATAATCAATATGCTCACCGATCAGGTTGACTCTGCCCGGAGCGAAATACACCTGTGCACCTTCCGCATTGCCGAACCGCTCTGCAAATTCCCGCAATAGCCTTTCTTTCATCATCTTTTATACCCCGCCTTTCCGGCTTGTATCTGACACCCTTATGCCATCCAGCCAATCCCTTTTTTATTTTGCAGCTGCTCTTTTTTCACGCTTGATGCGTCTTCTCTTCCGCTTGCCGCCGGCCCATGTTTCTTTCCACAATACAGGATGGAATAAAACCAACATAGGGAACAACTCCAGTCGTCCTGCCAGCATATCAAACATCAGCACATATTTTGACAGCATTGAAAGTCCGCCGAAGTTTCTGGATGGTCCAACATCAGCCAACCCCGGTCCCATATTGTTCAGGGTCGTCAATACCGCTGTAAAATTCGTTGTCAGATCTCTGCCTTCCAATGAGACAAGCAAAAATGATGCGGCAAAGATCAGTGTAAATGTAATAAAATAAACCGCCACTGAACTGATAGCTCCCTGATCCAGCGCCTTTCCCTCCATCTTAATCGTACGGACACTCTTCGGATGAAGATAAGCATTCAGCTCCCTTTTGACACTCTTTAACATCATGATCACACGGGAAACTTTGATACCGCCGCCGGTACTTCCTGCGCAGGCTCCGATAAACATAATAATAATCAGCACCACCTTGGATGCGCTGGGCCATAAGTCGAAGTCTACCGTTGAATAGCCCGTTGAAGTCATCAGTGATCCCACCTGGAACACCACATGCCGAAGGGTATCTGCCGCTGTCATTGTCTTGTCATAAATATTGACAAAAATAAGCGCACTCGCTGCAGCGATAATCAAAAAGTATCCCTTGACTTCTTCCATATCGAAAGCCTGTTTAAATCGTTTTAATAAAATAAAATAATAGGCATTAAAATTAACACCAAATAAAATCATAAAGATGGCCACAACCCACTGAATATAAGGAGAATAACCGCCAATGCTGGAATTGCGGACACCAAAACCACCTGTACCTGCTGTACCAAAAGTAATCATCAAAGCTTCAAGGAACGGCATTTTGCCCAGCAAAAGAAATATCAGCTGTACAATCGTCATCCCGAAATAAATCATATAGAGAATACGCGCTGTTGCACGTACCTTCGGCACCAGCTTGCCCACAGAGGGGCCCGGGCTCTCTGCACGCATCAGATTCATATGGGAACCGCCGCTCAGCGGAATAATCGCCAAAAGGAATACCAATACGCCCATGCCGCCGATCCAGTGACTGAAGCTCCGCCAAAAAAGAATACTCTGTGACAGACATTCAACATCCGATAAAATGCTGGCACCGGTTGTTGTAAAACCGGAAATCGTCTCAAACAGTGCATCTGTAAATGACGGGATTTCACCGGACAAATAAAAAGGCAGACATCCCACAAGACTGATCAAAATCCAGGACATAGCTGTTGTCACACATCCCTCTTTCAGATAGAAAACCGTGTTATGCGGTTTCTTTCTTGAAAGAAGATATCCCATCACAAAACTCAGCACAGCCGTACATAAGAACCAGTAACCCGCCGATTCTCTATAAAAAACTGCAACAATGCAAGGAAAAAGGAGAAGTACAGATTCCACTTTCAATACACTGCCCAGAATAAATCTAATCATTCCTCCGTTCATCTGACGCCTCCGTTACCGTAAAATATCTTCAATATTCTGGAACCCGGTATGGGTTGTCACAATGACAACGGTATCTCCAACCTGAATACTGTCCATACCACCCGGAATAATAATTTTTCCTGACCGGTTGATGCAGGCAATCAGCAGATTATCCTTCGTATTCAAATCCTTCAGCGGTACATCCGTTGCTCTGGATTTTGCATTGACATTAAACTCAATCGCCTCTGCCCTTGAATCAAACATATGATAAATCGTCTCCACATTGCTGCTGTCCACAGATGCCTGTTTTGCACGTACATAAGCAACAATTGCTTCCGCCGTAATGTATTTCGGATAAATCACACTTCCCAGATCCAGCTTGTCAATCAAATTGTGAAAAGCATTTCTATTGACCTTGGTGATCACCTTCGCATCCGACACTTCCCTTGCATGAAGAGCCAGCAGTACATTCTCTTCGTCAATACCGGTCAGCGGCACAAGGGAATCCACATAGGCGATTTCTTCTTCCTTTAATAACTCTTCATCGGTACCATCGCCATTGATGATCGTGGCCTGCGGAAGCAATTCACTGAGTTCCCGGCATCGTTTTCTGTCCATCTCAATAATCTTGACTTCAATTCCCATATCCAAAAGCATCTTGCCAAGATAGTAAGCAGCCTTGCCGCCGCCGATGATCATTGTATTGTGCACCGGTTTATTCGGCATACCGATTCGTTCAAAAAACTCCTTTGCGGCCTTGGATGCTGCGATAAAAGAGACTACATCCCCCTGATGCAGCTCAAAATTACCATCCGGAATAAATACCTGCTTCTCTCGTTCGACAGCACACACAAGAACATCTCCTGAAATATTTCTGGCCATGGTCATAACTTTCTGACCATCCAGACGATTATTCTCAGGAATTTTGAATCGGATCATCTGTGCCTGTCCATGTGCAAAGGAATTGACGCCCAAAGCTGCCGGCAAACTGAGTACATGGGTAATCTCATTGGCCGCTTCCATCTCAGGATTAATGATCATTGCCAGTCCAAGCTTTTCTTTCAAATAGGAAACTTCATCACTATAATCCGGTGTACGGACACGGGCAATCGCTGCACAATCGCCCACACGTTTTGCCACCGTGCAGCAAAGCAGATTCAGCTCGTCCGAATCTGTCACAGCAATCATCAGATCTGCGTTGTCAATTCCCGCTTCCCGCTGAATCTTATAACTGGCACCGTTTCCCACAATGCCCATGACATCATACATATCCGTCAGCGCCTGAAGCCGTTCCGAACTTCTGTCCACCAGAGTAATATCATGTCCTTCCTTATATAACTGTTCCGTCAGGGAGGCACCAACTTTGCCGCAGCCCACAATAATAATATTCAGGCCTCTCTTTCCCTGCTTCCGGTCTTTTGCCATTTCTTTATTTCCTCCATTATGATAATGACAGCATTTTACTGCTCAGAATTCGTTCTTTCTATTATGTTATAACCTCTAACAAACTGAAACATTTACAATGCTATCTTATTCAGACTCCATATAGTATAGCATACTCAAAAAAAGGATGGAATAGATAAATGTATCTATTCCATCCTTGACTCAGTCAATGACATCTATCTGCCTGTCCGTTTCCTGATAAAACACTCATCCAGGCTCTTTCTCTTATCAATATCCAGCCAGACTTATACAATATCCAACCAGACTTTGTGATCCGGTGCCGGAAATGTCCGATCAAGAAGTCTGTATTCTTCCTCTGTCAGCTCAATTTCCGATGCCTGACAATTTTCAAGAACATGCTCTGCCTTTCCGCTCCTCGGGATGGCAATCACGTTCTCATGATACAGTACAAATGCCAGAAGTACCTGCATAGCTGTTATCTGTCTCTTCTCTGCAATCATCTGAACAGCCTTATTCTGCAGCAGTCCTCTTCTGAGATCACCGCCCTGAGCTAATGGACAATAGGCCATCAACGGCACATGATGATCTTCGAGCCATGGCATCAGATCATATTCCACACCTCTTGATCCCAGATGATACAATACCTGATTCACTGCGCAATGATCTCCGTTTTTTACGGAAAATAATTCTTCCATATCATCTGTATCAAAATTAGAAACACCCCATCTTCGGATTTTGCCTTCTTTTACCAACTGCTCCATGCACTCAACAGTCTCCCTCAACGGCACTTGACCACGCCAGTGAAGCAGATATAAATCCAGATAATCCGTTTTTAAATTTTTGAGCGTACGTTCCAACGCATCAAAAATATGCGCACGTCCTGCATTATGCGGATATACTTTTGAAACAATAAAAAGTGAACTTCTGTCTGTCTCCTGAAGGGCTTCTCCAATCAGCTGTTCAGACTTGCCGCTGCCGTACATTTCGGCTGTATCTATCAAATGGCATCCAGCCTGAATACCCGCTCTCAAAGCTTCTACTTCCTGTTTTCTTACAGCTTTATTTTCTCCCAGATACCAAGTTCCCATCCCCAAACGCGGCATTTTGCTGCCGTCATTCAATTTTATATATTCTTCTTTCATGATGCACTCGCTCCCATTCCTGTACTTTTTCTAATACGATATTCATTTTAATTCAAATTTATCAATTTCACTATAGTTTTTTTCCTTTTGCCGTGTTATGATTGTAGGTCGAAGAAAGGAGCTCTTTAAATGAAAAAATTAATCCATATAACCCCTATCATCTTATTCATTGCTGTCTTAAACTGCTTTCTGCTGACTGCCTGCAGTACAACATCCGAAACTGCATCATTACAAACCGGTGCAATCAGTATCCGGAATACTACCGGCTGCACATTGAAGAACACAACTGTTTCTTTTAACAAGGAGTCCCCTGTAGATGTCGATGCTTTAAAAACAGATAATCTCGCAACCGTGGATTTACCGTCTGATACCTTTGTAACCACAGTACACATTTCAGGCGAAACATCTAATGGTCAAATATTCTCCAATACTTTCAGCGGTTTAATTACCAATCAATCTATTCTGAATATTTACCTTGATGATGATATGAATATCAATGTTTCATCTAATATTGATGCTTAACGTATATGAATACTTAATCGAGTAGGAGGCGGTGACTAGCCGCCGTCCTCTCACACCACCGTGCGTACCGTTCGGTACACGGCGGTTTCAATAGTTGACGTGCATGGACTGATAGGCTGTGGCTAAATCATAA
>JBNMJG010000042.1:0-8265 GCA_050873705.1 Coprococcus sp.
GGTATTTGACAGGGTGCAGTCCTTTTCAATGGAAGAGATCGGACGTTTTTCAACATCCAGTCTGATCACACGTTCAACCAACGATATTACCCAGGTTCAGATGGTATTGGTGTTGGGATTGGAAGTTTTTCTGAAGGCACCGGTGACAGCTGTGTGGGCCATCTGTAAGATTGCCGGCAAGAGCTGGCAGTGGACAGCGACAACAGGCATCGCAGTCATTATACTGCTGTGTATTGTCGGAACCTGTGTGATCGTGGCTATGCCGAAGTTTAGAAAGCTGCAGATCCTGACAGATAATATTAACCGGGTGACCCGGGAGAATCTGACAGGACTTCGTGTTGTCCGTGCTTATAATGCGGAGGATTATCAGGAGGCCAAGTTTGAAAAGGCCAATGATGAATTGAAACGCACACAGCTTTTTGCCAACAGGACCATGACGATTCTGATGCCGGGCATCATGCTTGTTATGAATGGTCTGACACTGGCTGTTTACTGGGTAGGTGCTTATCTGATCAATGATGCGGGTATGCAGGATAAACTGACATTATTCTCGGATATGATCGTTTTTTCACAGTATGCGATGCAGGTTGTGATGGCTTTCATGATGCTGGTGATGATCTTCGTGCTGGTACCCCGTGCATCTGTTGCCGCAAAACGTATCAATGAGGTACTGGATACGGAACCGGCCATTGAGGACGGCGTGAAGACAGAAGCCAAGGCGGGCATGACCGGTGAAGTGGAATTTCGCCATGTCAGCTTCAGATATCCGGATGCAGAGAAGAATGTGCTGGAAGATATTTCATTTACAGCTCATAAGGGAGATACTGTGGCTTTCATCGGTTCTACCGGCTGCGGCAAGAGTACCGTCATCAATCTGATTCCGAGATTTTATGATGCAACAGAGGGTGAAGTGCTGGTAGACGGCGTGAATGTGAAAGAATATACCCAGGAAGCATTGAGAAACAGAATCGGTTATGTCTCCCAGAAGGCGATTCTCTTCTCCGGCACGGTTGCCGGCAATGTGGCTTATGGTGAAAACGGCGGCAAGCCTGCAGACAGAGAAGACATCATCGATGCTGTTCATACAGCTCAGGCAGACGAATTTGTAGAGAAACTGCCGGATACATATGATGGTTTTGTGGCCCAGGGCGGTTCCAATCTCTCCGGCGGTCAGAAACAGCGTCTGTCTATTGCAAGAGCCATTTGCCGACATCCTGAGATTATGATCTTTGATGATTCATTCTCAGCGCTGGATTATAAGACAGACCGGATCCTGAGACAGACACTGGATGAAAAATGCGGCGATACCACCCGATTGATCGTTGCACAGAGAATCGGCACGATCCGCGATGCAGACAAGATTATTGTTCTGGATGAAGGCAGGATCGCAGGTATGGGTACCCATGATGAATTGATGAAGAATTGTGAAGTTTATCGTCAGATTGCTTTCTCTCAGCTTTCAAAGGAGGAACTGGCATAATGGAAAATAGAAATAACAGAGGTGGGATGCGGGGCCCTGGCATGGGCAGACGTCCTGCAGAAAAATCAAAAGATTTTAAAGGAACATGGATGCAGATCATCCGTTATTGTAAACGCTATCTGGCAGTGATTGTTGTTGCTCTGATCTGTGCCGTGGGCGGTACGATTCTTACAATCCTCGGTCCGGATAAATTGTCAGATCTGACAAAGGTGATTACAGAGGGCATAGCGACAGGTATTGATATGGAACGTATCAAGTCTATCGGTCTGACATTGGTGGCTTTTTATGCGGGCAGTGCGATTTTGTCCTTTGGACAGCAGTTCATTATGGCCACGGTCACACAGAATGTGACGAAACAGCTTCGAAGCGATATTTCAGGCAAGATCAACCGTCTGCCAATGTCCTACTACAATAAGACATCCACCGGTGATGTGCTTTCTCGAGTGACCAATGATGTGGATATGATCTCTCAGTCCATGAATCAGAGCATTGGTAATCTGGTGTCAGCGGTGGCGTTGTTCTTCGGCTCTTTGATTATGATGTTTAAGACCAATGTGATCATGACACTGACAGCAGTGATCGCAACCATGATCGGTTTCGGACTCATGACACTGATCACCAGCCGTTCACAGAAATATTTCTCAAGACAGCAGGCCAATCTCGGTGCGTTAAATGGCCATATTGAAGAAATTTATTCCGGGCATACGGTCGTCAAAGCCTATAACGGGGAAGAAAATGCCAAAAAAGTTTTTGATGAACTGAATAATAACCTGCGAGACAGTGCTTTTAAGGCCCAGAGCCTTTCCGGTTTGATGCAGCCTTTGATGGGATTTATCGGCAACTTCGGTTATGTGGCCGTTTGCGTGATGGGTGCTGTGCTGACGATGAAAGGTTATATCGGATTTGAGGTCATTGTTGCATTCATGATGTATATCCGACTGTTTACCCAGCCGCTTTCTCAGATCGCACAGGCAACACAGTCCCTGCAGTCCGCGGCAGCCGCCGGCGAGCGTGTATTTGCATTCCTTGAGGCAGAGGAAATGTCCGATGAAAGTAATAAAACAAAGAAGCTCGACAAAGCAGAAGGCTATGTGGATTTTGAGCATGTCAAATTCGGCTATGAAGATACAGACAAGATCATTATTCATGATTTTTCGGCCAAGGCAAAACCGGGACAGAAGATTGCGATTGTCGGTCCGACAGGTGCCGGCAAGACAACACTGGTGAATCTGCTGATGCGTTTTCATGAAATTCAGGGCGGCGATATCAAGATTGATGGTATTTCGACCCGGGATATGAAACGAGAAGAAGTCCGCTCCCAGTTCTGTATGGTGCTTCAGGATACATGGCTTTTTGAGGGCACAGTTAGAGAAAACCTTGTGTACAACACGGAAAATGTTTCCGAAGAGAAGATAGAGGCAGCATGCAAGGCTGTAGGACTGGATCACTTTATCCGTACACTGCCGCACGGTTATGACACAATCCTTAATGATCAGGTGAGCCTGTCCCAGGGCCAGAAACAGCAGCTGACCATTGCCAGAGCCATGATCGCGGATAAACCGATGCTGATCCTTGATGAAGCCACAAGTTCCGTGGATACAAGAACAGAGCTCCAGATCCAGAAAGCCATGGATGCGCTGATGCAGAATCGTACATCCTTCGTGATCGCCCATCGTCTGTCTACGATTAAAAATGCCGATTTGATCCTTGTACTGAAGGACGGCGATATTATTGAAAGCGGTAATCATGAGGAACTGCTGGCAAAAGGCGGTTTCTATGCAGATCTGTACAACAGCCAGTTTGATCAGGCATCATAAGAAGGAAGGTAAGCCGGATGAAGTATCAGTATATAACAATAGAAAGAGAATTTGGCAGCGGCGGCACCAGAATTGGTGAACTGTTGGCAAAGGAATGCAAAATGCCATGTTACGGCAGAGAAATTCTTGAGTGTGTTGCCAGGAAATATGATATTTCCGTGGAACAGATTGAACAGTATGAGGAAGGTGTGACCAATAGCTTTCTCTATACAGTGTTTGTCATGAGCAAAGCCCAGTCAGGGGATATGAACATGCTCTCAGAAGAAGGCAAGGTTTATCTGGCTGAGCAGGCTGCTATTCAAAGTCTGGCACAGAATGGTCCCGCAGTGTTTATGGGACACTGTGCCAGTGAAGCACTGAAAGACCGCAAAGGTGTGGTGAGAGTCTTCATCCATGCGGATGATGCTTTCAAGCAGAAGAGAATCCAGGAGGATTACCAGATTTCACCGAACCGGATGGATTTTGTCAGAAAGAAGTATGACAAAAAGAGAGCCAACTATTACAGAGCCAATACCATGAAGCGATGGGATGATTACCACAATTATGATATCGTGCTGAATTCCGGCGAATTGGGAATAGAGGGCTGTGTGAAAGCATTAAAGGGGCTGTTGTCTTAATTGTTAGCCGGATAATCCGGTTATGATAGGAATTATCGGAAGAATACCGAATTTATTCAATTGCCATATCAAAGTAAGTTGTGCAGAAAATGCAGATCTGTTAAATACAGAAAATGACTTGACAACCGGGTGAAGTTCCAGTATGATGAAGTCAGTTTATACGACTGACGGAAGTGGAATTGACCACAGGAAGTATGAATGGATTTGAATGCCGACCGTCTGGGCAGTGATGCTCAGCGGCCGGCTTTTTTGCTGCAGCATCATGGAAATTCATGTAGAATTTGGAGGTACAGAGTATGAGAAAGTATGTGAGATTATTTGCCCTGGCTGTGCTGGCGGGTGCTGCCATCGGAATCGGCGGTATTGTGTTTTTGTCTTTGGAGAATAAGATTGTGGGGGCGCTGATGTTTACGGCGGGTCTGTATTCCATCTGCGTACATGGTCTGAACCTGTTTACAGGCAAAGTCGGTTATGCGGTGGAACAGCCAAAATCCTATCTTATTGACCTGGTCATTATCTGGGTGGGCAATCTGGCCGGTACATGGCTGGCGGCCATGGGTGTGCTTGGCAGCAGGATTGCCGGCATTTCCGAAAAGGCTCAGAGTATGTGTCAGATCAAAGTGGATGACAGCCTTATCAGTCTGTTTATCCTGGGTATATTCTGCGGGGCGCTGATGTACATTGCGGTAGAGGGATATAAACAGACAAAAAATCCGCTGATTCTGTTCGTTTGTGTGGCTGGATTTATCCTTTGCGGGTTTGAGCATTGCATTGCAGATATGTTCTATGTGTCAGCGGCGCAGATGTGGTCTGCGAGAGCTTTTTTGTGCGTGGTTGTGATCAGCCTCGGCAATGCAGTAGGCGGAATGCTGATCCCGGCATGTAAGAAGATATAGAACGCTATGTAATTTATGAGTGACTGATAAATTAGATAATTACTTTTAAGAGAATCACCTTCAGACTATAATGGAGCTATAGTTTGAAGGTGATTTTTTTGAAAGGTGAAGCATTAAAAAAAGAGAATGATTTGCTGGCTTCCATGCCTGTTGTGAGGGCTTTTCTCAAGCTTGCGATTCCGGCGGTGGCTGCGCAGCTCATCAACATTTTATATAATATTGTAGATAAAATGTTTATCGGGCATATTCCGGGAGCGGGAAAACAGGCGCTGGCAGGCGTCGGTGTAACAGCGCCCGTGATTTTAGCAATTTCTGCTTTTGCGGCCCTTGTGAGTATGGGCGGCGCACCAAAAGCATCTATTTATATGGGAAAAGGTGACAACCGGCAGGCAGAAAAGATAATGGGCAGCTGTACATGGCTGTTGATAGTTTTGTCGATTGTTTTGACGGGAATCATGCTCATCTTCGGAAAGGGAATACTGCAGTTGTTCGGGGCCAGTGACGACACGATTCTATATGCTGTGGATTATATGAATATTTACTGTCTGGGAACGCTGTTTACCCAATTGACATTGGGGCTGAATGCCTTTATCACAGCACAGGGAAAAACATTGATCAGTATGCGAAATATTGCGGTGGGAGCGGTGACAAATATTGCGCTGGATGCGTTATTAATGAATGGTTTCGGCATGGGTGTTAAAGGTGCGGCATGGGCAACCGTTATTTCACAAGGCGTGTCGGCATGCTTTGTCATTCGTTATCTCATAGGCAGAAAAAGTAAGCTGCATTTATATTTCAGAAATATTCGTTTTGACGGGCGGCTGATCGGCCCATGTATCTTACTTGGTACGTCACCGGCATTGATGCAGCTGACAGAAAATATGGTAGCCATCAGTTTTAATACATCACTGCAAAAGTACGGCGGTGATATGGCAGTGGCATCCATGAGCATTCTTAACAGTGTGATGCAGTTTGTGATGCTTCTTCTGCCGGGACTTGTACAGGGAGCCCAGCCGCTGCTCAGTTATAATCTGGGCGCAAAAAATATTCCCAGAGTCAGACAAACATTTCGCTTATTGCTGATATGCTGTGTCAGCGGTTCTTTTCTCATCTGGCTGATCTGTATGACAATGCCGGCGGCAGTTGCATCTGTATTTACAAGTGATGTAGCCCTTATCGCCTTCACACGGAAAAGCATGCGTGTGTATCTGGCAATGCTTTTGATCTATGGGATACAGGTGGCCTGTCAGTATAGTTTTGTGGCACTGGACCAGGCACCGAAGGCCATATTTCTCACCATCTGGCGCAAGATCGTCATACTGATACCGCTTATTTTCATTTTGCCCCATGTATGTCCGGATGCGGTCATGGGCGTTTACCTGGCAGAACCGATTGCCGATACCATTGCTGTGTGCACGACGGCACCGATGTTTTATGTTTATTATCGGAAACTGAAAGGGGAAAATTGATTGAATAAAAGGTGTTAAAAGGGGTATAAATGTGGTATATAATAGATATATTAAGTGAAACGAGGTGATATTTATGGATAAAAGGTTTTCAGAAGTATTTAAACCAGGAACCTACCCGGAGATGACATATGTGTCAAGAGAGTCAAAGGGGACAAAATATACATATGAAGAGCGATTACAGCAGAGTTTAGCTATAGACGGATATCTGACTTACATTGTGGGGCCTTCCAAGATAGGAAAGACAGTATTGTGTGAAAAGGTCATAGGTGCGGAAAATATGGTTTGCATGTCCGGTAATGATTTCTCAAAGGAAAAAGATTTTTGGTCAGGGATTGGTAAAAAGGTAGGAATCTCTATGGCAGCGGCAGTCAGCGAAGAGAGTGCTGCCTTCTCTGAAAACGAGCAGAAATCCATGACTGTCACAAAAAATTATTTTGTCACCAAAGACAGAGTCATTGATTACTTCAAAAAGAATGAAAAAGTACTGGTTTTGGATGATTTTCACTATGCACCGCCGGAAATACAGTATGATATAGCCTGTCAGCTGAAAGAGGTTATAAGGATGGGATTTAAGGCGGTGGTTGTTTCACTGCCGTATCGATCAGATGATGCCATTCGGTTAAATCCCGATCTTACAGGACGTATACTGGTTATTGAGATCGAACCATGGAAAACAGAAGAATTAGAAGAGATTGCAAAAAAAGGATTTGGAAAGCTGGAGATTCAGGTTGGGCAGCATTTGATAGCAAGAATGGCAAAAGAAAGCATCCATTCACCGCAATTAATGCAGTCTATTTGCCTGAATATAGGTCTTCTTCCGGATAATAGTGAGACAATCACAGACGAAATCATTGAAGAAAGCTGCCGCTTTACATGTATGAATCTGCCTTATGGAGATGTTGTCAGAGTATTAAAGGCCGGACCATCGACAAGGGGGGGCAGCAAAGACTTCAATATACACTTTCAAATGGCAGCAAAAAAGATATTTATGGGTTGATTTTGAAAGTGTTGTCAGATGATCCACCATTGGTTGAGCTTAGTATTGAAGAGTTAATGGAAAGAATAAAAAATAGTGCACCGGAGAATGTGATCACAACCAAGAAGGTCAGAGATTCTCTTAAAAACTGGCAGAAGTTGTTAGATACATTGGGCAGCCTTTATCAGGTACTGGAATGGAAAGATGATACAATCCATGTGCTGGACAATATGTTTTTGTTTTATATTAGATGGAAAATGGAGTAAATGACATATGAAAATGCAGGAACTTGTTCAGGAAGGATAATTGAAAAAGATTCAGATAGGTAATGAATATGATTTACAGAGAATGTTGTATGCTTTATTAGTTCCGGTATTTCCATTGATACGACAGGAAGCAGAGAGTGACAATGGTTATGGAGGGATGCGTGCTGATCTCTATTTAGAAGAATATGACTTGATAATAGAGACAAAATGTACCCGTGCTTCGATGACTGAGAAAAAGCTGTTGGAGGAATTGGGGGCCGATGGATTTCATTATCAGGCAAAAACAGTGTTCTTTTTTGTCTATGATAAGAAGAATATTATCAAGAATCCGGATGCATTTAAAGCTGCTTTTGTAAGAGAGCAGGAAAAAGACGGGAAGAATATAAAAGTGATTGTTTTGCAGCCAGTGGAGTTGTAATTTCTAAAGATGAAAAAGACGAGGATGTAAGAAAATGAAAGTTATATGTTTTCATAACCCGGATGAAGAAAATGGATATTTAAGCAATTGGGCTTTGTCAGAATTTACAGTCAATGGAATTGCCTTTTCTTCGATGGAACAGTATATGATGTATCAAAAAGCTGTTTGTTTCAAAGATAATGAAGTTGCTGAAAAGATATTAGCGACAACAGATGTTGCGGTTATAAAAGCACTCGGACAACAGGTGAAAGGCTATAATGACAGCTATTGGAACGGCGTTCGGCAGTTGCTTGTGTATGAAGGCCTCAAGGAGAAATTTGCACAGA
>JBNMJG010000043.1:0-7802 GCA_050873705.1 Coprococcus sp.
CCCTGCAAGGCTTCATCCAGCTTGATCACCGGAATATTCTTCAACGGAAAAATATCATCGGAATAAGTAATGGTACTTCCCGAAATCGTTGTTGTATAAGTGCCTGCTCCCACAACCGTGGCACGGATCGTCTCTCCCGGCTCCATTTTCTGAAAATCCGTAAATAAACGGCTTTCCCGAATGGCCCGTCCCAGCAGAACACCGATATCACCGTAGGCCCATGTATCTGCGGATTCATGATAAATCAGATCCGCCACGCCGCCGGAAAAGAAAACAGCCTGTACCTTTTCCGGCACCGGGAAATCACTGCTTCCCGGGGTCCTGATCTGCCGCAGAAGAGCTTCAGTATCTTCGGTGCCTCCCGCTGTATCTGCTGACGTACTTACACCCAGATACACATTCAGCGCCGCTGCCATCTGCCGCGTCACCGCAGCCAATGTCTTTTCATCGCATCTGTCTCCCACATTGACCGAGACACCTGCCGCCCGTGCCATCACCGCTGCCGCCGGACTGACTTTCGTAATTATGCCCTGCGGATCCATGCAGATCAGCCTGCCGCCGATATCCAGACAGCCTCTGGCCACCGTCTCACCATCCTCAAAGAGAACCACATTAGTTGTGCCGCCGCCGATATCCAGATTCGCCACCCGGCAGTGATGATCCATGCTGTACTGCCAGGCGCCGCTGCCTTTGCCTGCGATCAGGGATTCCATATCCGGTCCTGCTGCCGAAACAACAAAATCTCCGGCAAAATCCGACAGACTCTTCAGCACGGCATCGGAGTTCTCCTTCCTTGCAGACTCGCCGGTGATGATCACTGCACCGCTGTCCGTATCCTCCGGCCTGTAGCCGGCTTTTCGGAATTCAGCAGCCACAATGTCCCGGAGGGCGTCCGTATCGATCAGAACGTCCGTCTTCAAAGGCGTCATATAGATTTCACTCTTATAGACCACTTCTTTGTCAACAATGGCCACCCTCGGCACCGAGAAATACCCGCCGGCATTGTCCATCTGCAGTTTGCTGAAAACCACCTGGGTGGTGGAAGTGCCCACATCGATGCCAACGCTTAAAATTGCAGTCTTATCAGCCATTGTTTCTGATCTTGTTCACAAGATCCGGATAATTGCCGATAACAGAATCTACGCCGACTCTGAACATCTCTCTGATATCTTCCTCTTCATTGACCGTCCATGTGTTGATCTCCAGTCCATGGGATTTCACTTCTGCCACATTCTCCGGTGTCATATTCTTGAAGAACGGATGGAAGCATTCCACACCTGTGGAAGCCACATAAGCTCCCGCATTGATCAGCCAGGATTCCTCCAGCATACCGCATTTGATTGCCGGATCAATGGCCTTCATACGAAGGACGGAATAATGATTGAAGGAAGAGATAATAATACGGTCCACCATATCGAATTCTCTGAGCATATCATAAACCTTCTGCTCAATGCCCGGATATTCAAAGACGCCGGTCTTTAATTCAATATTCGTGATAATATCCTTATCCTTCACCAGCTCCAGATACTCTCTCAGTGTCGGCACCTTCTGAGGTCCATATTCTTTGAAAATATAAGATGCATCCAACTGAGACAGCTCTTCATAAGTTTTATCCTTGATATAGCCCTTGCCATTGGTTGTACGGTCCACCAATTCATCATGCATGACAACAAGAACGCCGTCCTTTGTCAGATGTACATCGTTCTCGATGCCGTCTACGCCTTCTTCAATGGCTTTGCTGAAAGCCAGAAGTGTGTTCTCAGGGTACTTGCCGCTGAAACCGCGGTGCGCAAAATTCTTAGTCATAATTTATCATCTCCTGCTTTCCATTTTACCATATTTCAGCACTGAATGCAGTTATCTGCACGATAAATCACCTGCAAAAATACTGCTGCTGCCAAAATACTTTCCATGTATCAATATAAAAAGCGCAGCGAAACAGGCAGCCTTCATCGGCCGTCTATCCCGCTGCTCTTCTTCTCCCACGCGCTGTATATGTAATTGTATCGCTGCATTGTTTGCCTCCTTTAATTCTAAAGGAAAATACAGTCATCCTTCTTCAATGTCAGATAAACATCTGTATTGTTCGGAATAATAGTTGCTTTCTTAAATAAAACATCCACATCAACCTGATGGTCCCCGCACATAACGGCATAACGCAGAACATTGCCGTGAGGCAGGCTGACAACAACATGACCCTTGATCGTCACGCATCCATCTCTTTCAACAGGCTTTGTGCTGATCTCAACAACTTCCGGACGGAATGCCACGTCTGTGCCTTCACCGTCAATCCCTGTCATCTTCTTGAATGCATCAACCGGAATCATATTGTAATGACCGATAAATGTTGCTGCAAACTTGGAAACAGGTTCTGTATACATCTCTGTCGGTGCTGCAGACTGTTCGATCTTGCCGTTGTACATCAGATGAATCACATCAGACATAACCATGGCTTCATCCTGGTCATGGGTAACAAAGATGGCTGTCATATTCAGTTCCTGCTGAATACGTCGGATCTCAACCTGCAGGGAATGTCTCAGAAGGGCATCAATGGCTGATAACGGTTCATCCAGAAGAAGTACCTTCGGATTGGTTACCATGGCTCTTGCAAGGGCTGCTCTCTGCTGCTGACCACCGGACATCTCTGACGGATAATGATGCAGATGATCGGATAATCCCACGATATCTACCATCTCTTTGACACGTTTGTCAATCTCTGCATTCGGTACTTTCTTCATCTTCAGGCCAAATGCCACGTTCTGCGCCACATCCATATTCGGGAATAAGCTGTACTGCTGAAAGACCATACCGATATCTCTGTCCTTTGGATTCACATCTGTGATATCTTTGTTGTCCAGATAAACCTTGCCGGATGTCACGGTTTCAAGACCTGCCAGACATCGAAGCAATGTACTCTTACCGCATCCGGACGGACCAAGCAGCGTCACAAGCTGTCCCTTCTCAACTTCAAGATTAATATCTTTTAATACGGTATTACTGCCAAAACTTTTGACAATATTTTCAAAACGAATATATGACATGTTCCCTCACTCCTTTATTTTCTGTGTGTTTTGCCCTGTGCCTCACGGCTCTTCATAAACAGGACGATGGCTGTGATCACGAATGTAACAAACATGATAACAACGAATACGGCACTGGCCTTTGTACTGTCGCTCTTCATGGTCTGATACAGGAAGATCTGCATATTCGGAGCAGATGTTCCGGCAAGATTTCGAATCAGTACATAGTCACCGAAGATAATGCCGACTGCCAGAAGTGACGATACGATAATCGCCGAAAGAATATTCGGCACGACAACTCTGAAAAATGCATAAATCTTGGATGCACCAAGCATCTCTGCTGCCTCGATCAGTGTCGGCATATTGACTGCACGCATACCGTTTCGGATACCCTGATAAATATATGGCAGAATCACGATACAGTAAGCACCCATCAGCATCACCAGACGATTGCTCAGGATAGAGTTGGAACCGACATACAGAGACAGGATACTGACTGAAAGGATAACACCCTGAATTGTATAAGGGATCATACAGATGATCTGGACATATTTCTCAAGCTTCGGAAAATAGATCGCTGTTACAAATAATGCCAGAAGGACGATAATGATCGTCACAATAATAGGGATGATACACATGCCGATGGATCTTCCGACAGACGCGATGAAATTACTGTCTGTAAACAGATCCACATAATTGTGAAGCGTAAAGCCTTCAGGAACAACCCCTGTCCATTTGTGGAAAACGGAATATACAATAGAGATAACAAGAGGGATCAGCAGATAGATCATGACAAGCAGCATAATCGCTACAGATCCTGCGCTTTTCTTTTTCATTTTCTATTGCCTCCCTTCTGGAATCTTCTGCTCAGACCATTGGTGATCAAAATCATGATAACCATGATCGCCATCATCACAACTGATAAGGCACCGCCAAGTCCTGCACGGATCTTGACTTCACCTGTGAAGCAGCCTGCGATCTGAACCGGCAGAAGTGCGATATTGTCCATCATTAATGCGTAAATCGTTGCGTATGCTGCCAGCGCATTGGCAAACAGAACGCTGAATGTACCAAGGATACTCGGCATCAGTACCGGGATACCGACTTTTCTCCAGAAGGTTCCCGGTGTACCTCCCAGCAGTGTACAGGCTTCCTTCCACTGTTTCTGCACACCGTCAAAGGCCGGTATCAGAAGAAGTGTTGAAAGCGGAATCTGGAAATAAATATAGATCAGGCTCATGCCGTTCATCGTATACAGATTGTAAGTGGATAAAGCACTTATGCCTAATTCCTTGCCGATATTGACCACCAGTCCGGCATTGCCAAGAAGGATCATATAGGCGAAAGCCAGCGGGATACCCGCAAAGTTGGAAACCATGTTCAAAACAGTCATAAAAACATGATTCAGTTTTCCCTGATGCTGATGAGCCGCACGGGCACCCAGGAAAGCAATGATGATACCTGCAACAGCAGATGTCAGTGATATCTTAATACTGTTGATGATCGCTTTCTGATAAAGCAGCTTAGAGAAAACAGACTGATAATTTTCAAGTGTAAAGCCTGTTCCACCATCCGGCTGAAAACTCTTCACAATAACTGTGATCAAAGGTACAATTTCGTAGAGCATCGCCACGATCAGGAACGGAACCAGGGCAAGTAAATAAATATACGTCTTTTTCTTCATTAAAATTCAACCCCTGTTAATCGAAAAACGGGGGTGCAGGATTTGCACCCCCTGAAATTCATTCAATTTAAGCAGAAATCCGTATTACTGTACCAGTAATGGAGCGATTTCTTCTTCCCAACGTGTCTTAGCTGTTTCACAAGCTGATGAATAAGCATCTGCATCGCTGATCAGAACTGCATTGGCAATGTCATCCTTGGAGATAACCTGATCTTTGTATTCATCTGCAATTGTGAAATCTTCTCTTGTAGGGATCGCACCTGCCAGAGCCAGGTATGTCTGACCTTCATCACTGAACATTGTCTCTCTTGTCAGAGCTGCTGCATTTGGATGAGGTGCATATTTGTTGATAACGGAAGCGTAACCATTCTGTAAGCATCCATCAGAAGGAACAACTGCCTGCATCTTGTACTGGCTGATGTTCTTGCTGTAAGGAATACCTGTGAAGCTCCATACAACACCAACAGAGATTTCGCCGGATTCAAAGTTTGCCTGAGTAATATCAAGTGTATTGATTCTGCCTGCCTTAGCCAGTTCTGTCCAGAACTCGAAAGCAGGATCAAGATTGTTCATATCGCCGCCGAATGCATATGCGGAAGCGATGAAAGCTGCCTGAGCATTACCGCCTGTCAGAGGTCCAAGGGCAACTTTGTAGTCGCCGTCTCTGATATCCTGCCATGATGTAGGCACTTTATCGACCTGATCTGTATTAACAAGGAATGTTGTTACACCTGTGTAAGCAACCATCCACTTGCCGTCATCGCCCTTCGCCCAATCAGGAACACTGTCCCAATAGGAGGTCTTGTAACCCTGAACAAGATCTTCAGATACGGCCTGTCCTGCGAATCCGTAACCAACATCACCGATATCCTTAGTTCCCTTCTCGCCTTCTGTTGCAAACATCTGAAGTTCCTCAGAAGAACTCATATCTGTATCATTGTGGGAGATACCATATGTATCAGACATTGTCTTCCAAAGAGATGCCCAGTCTGCCCATTCATCCGGCATACCAACAGATACAACTTCGCCTTCAGCCTTAGCTGCTTCTGTCAGCTCGTCTACAGTCTTGCTGTTGAGATCACCTGCTGCAGAAGTATCCCCGCCGGCTGCTTCTGTTGCTGCTGCCTCTGTTGAAGCTGCTGATTCAGGTGCCTTTGTCTCAGCTGAACCGCTGCCTGAACTGCCGCAGGCTGCTGTTGCCATCACAACGCCCATAATGACTGCTGTCAGGCCCATAAGCTTTTTAGATCTTTTCATTCTTTAACTCCTCCTTTTTGAGATATATTCGTCTGCATTCTACCCCGCAAATGAATATAAAGAATAAATTGTGCACTTTTAACAAATAGTATTATTAAAAGCATTATGTTTTAACAAAATGATACCATGAGTTTGTCATTCTGTAAACATTAAACTAGTAAATTTCCCGTAAAGAATGCGTAAAATTCAAAATAATTTCAAAAAATTGATAAATTTTTGACCATTCAATCATCTTTTTTCAGCAAATTGCCAAACTAGATTTCTTCTACATATTCAATACCCGGGATCTCCCTGAGAAGATCGATGACAATACCGTGCTTCGTCTTCTCCGGCACTTCCAATACCAGTGTCGCATTCACAAGTTCTTCCTTATTCTTCTTGGATTTGTTCAGTTCCATCTGCATGATCTTGTAATTGTTCTCCTTCAGAACACTGATAAACGGTGCAATTGAACGCCTTGATTCAAATTCAATATAGATATCAAGCACTCTTGAATGCTCATAGGCGATCTCATCGACCCTTCCCATAAACCGATAGATCACCAGCACAAGAATCGTTGTGATGGCCGCTCCGCTGTAGAAGCCGATACCAATACCCAAACCGATTCCGGCACAAGTCCATAACCCCGCCGCAGTTGTTAATCCTTTGACATGGTTATCTCTTGTGACCATGATCGTTCCGACTCCGAGAAAGCCAACACCGCTGATAACCTGCGCCGCCAATCGGGCGATATCCGAAATAGCACCAAAGTCCACATAGATATACTGACCTGTCATCATGACCAGCGCAGAACCGAGACAGACAAGTGCATGTGTTTTAAATCCTGCTCCCCGTCTTTTGACACTTCTGGTCAGACCGATGGCTCCTCCGCATACCACTGCCAGAATCAACCTGACAGTAATTGTAACGATGTTCCATTCATTCAGATAGGAACTTATCATCTGCAACCCTTTCATTTACTTCACCCGTTTCTTTTTGTAAATTCACCCTGCCCTTTCTTCATTGTCTGTCTTTATCATTGATTATGCAGACATCATAACATGCTTCTCATGGGAAATCAAACGAATTTTCAAAAAAATTCAAGTAAATTTCCACAATTTTTCAATAATATTCCATATATACCCAAAAGTTCTTTGTTTTTCCATTTTTTGCCGCTTAATTTTCTGCCACTTTTTTCCAGAATTGGATGAAAAAAAATACAAAGTTTGCGTTTTTCCCAAAATTGCAGTATACTGTTTACATTAAACTGAATCCTGCTCTCAGGATTCTCCGCCTGTAAAAAGCATTTGCATTTTCGCACTATTCGCGGTACAATTTAATGCATACGGAAAGCTGACAAGACAGCTGTAAACTTTTGTTGTCATGTGTTAATCTGCTGCACAGCGGCTGTCTCAATCTGACTATTTAGAAAAGGAAGCAAGAGGAAGAGTAAGATGAATACGAATAATAGAAACTTAACATTACTGACTGATTTATATGAACTGACCATGATGCAGGGCTACTTCAAGAGCCATTCCCAAAAACGTGTCGTATTTGACGTTTTTTACCGCCAGAATCCATGCGGCGGCGCTTATGCCATTGCCTGCGGTCTGGATCAGGCCATTGATTATATCAAGAATCTGCATTTTGAACCGGAAGATATTGATTATCTGAGAAGCACAGGCTTTTTCAAGGAAGACTTCCTTGATTATCTGAAAGATTTTCATTTTACAGGTGATATTTACGCCATTCCTGAAGGTACCATCATCTTCCCTAAGGAACCCCTTGTCAAAGTTGTGGCTCCGATCATGGAAGCACAGCTTGTTGAAACTGCTCTGCTGAATATCATCAACCACCAGAGC
>JBNMJG010000044.1:0-7704 GCA_050873705.1 Coprococcus sp.
AGAGAGCAAAGTATCTTGGAAGAGTTTTCCAGGATCCGATGACCGGTACAGCGGCTACCATGGGAATCGAAGAAAATCTGGCACTGGCACAGCGCCGCGGTCAGAGAAGAACACTGAAAATCGGTATTACAAAGAAAGAGCGCGAAGAGTACAAGGAACTGTTAAAGATTCTCGGCCTTGGCCTTGAGAATCGTCTGACATCCAAAGTCGGTCTGTTATCCGGCGGTCAGAGACAGGCATTGACCCTTCTTATGGCTACATTGAAGAAACCGAAGCTTCTGCTTCTGGACGAACATACAGCAGCCCTTGACCCGAAGACAGCGGCCAAGGTTCTTGCTACTACAGACATGATCGTCAACAGAGACCATCTGACAACCATCATGATCACCCATAACATGAAAGACGCCATTGCCCACGGCAACCGTCTGATCATGCTCATGGACGGCAAGATCATCCTGGACATCAAGGGAGAAGAGAAAAAGAAACTCACCGTCGAAGACCTGCTCCATCAGTTCGAAAAAGCCAGCGGTGAAGAATTCGCCAACGACAGAGCACTGCTCAGTTAATGGACGGTTGCTTGATAATTGGATAATGACATGTAAAATAAACCCTGAAATCGTTGCAATTGCTGTTGTTGTTTTTAGCACAGTCATCACACAGATAAACTATAAAAGAAATACCTCCGGAAACAGTGGGCGCTGAGCCCGTTTTCGGAGGTATTTCTTTTATAGTTTATCGTCCGATTATCGCTTAGTCAACAACAGCAATCGCGCCGATTTCAACAAGGGCATCTTTTGGAAGTCTTGCAACTTCTACAGCTGCTCTTGCAGGGCATTTCTCTGTGAAGAATTCAGCATAAACAGCGTTCATATCAGCGAACATGTTCATATCTTTCATGAAAACATCAACACGAACAACGTGATCAAGATCTGTACCTGCTTCAGCAAGGATGTTCTTGATGTTTGTCAGAGACTGACGTGTCTGTTCCTGGATTGTATCACCTGCGAAAGCGCCTGTAGCCGGATCAACAGGGAGCTGACCGGAAACGTAGATAGCGCCACCTGCTTTGATAGCCTGTGAATATGGTCCGATAGCTGCTGGTGCATTAGATGTGTGAATTACTTCTTTCATAATAAAAAGCCTCCTTGAAATCTTATTAAAATAATAGATCATGTAATTGTTCGCAGTGCAGTAAAAATGACCGCAGTATATTTGACAAAATGGCTTTGAACAATTACTAAAATTTATATATTCATCATACCATAAAACAGACAAAAAGCAAGATAATATCTAAAAAATATTTAGCATAACTAAAAGATTTTTGATGTTATCTTGCTTTTGTATATATCCATTTTCAATTCAGGACAAGTCAGGATAATGACATTCTCAAATTGATGGAATTAAATTGGATTAACCCTTGTAGATATCTCCGAAATAGCTGTCAAAATCAGCACCGACATATTCGCTCATATCCTTCATCTCAGCCAGTGTCTTAACATCGACATCGATACCGTTCTTCATACGGTCAGCGGTTGCAAAGATTTCTTTCTCACCATGTGTATAAATGCGGTCTTTGCCGTCAGCCTTCGGGGATTCACGAAGTTCTGTCAGGAAAGTGGACAGGTGCTGTTTGATGGCTTCAGGATCGCCGAAAGCAGCAGGATTGATGGCGATGAAGCCGTGGCATGTGCCGCCCTTACCATTCTGGATGTTGTAATTGGATGTCAGACCCATTGAGAGAATGGAGCTGAAGATTTCACAGATCATGGCATAGCCGTAACCCTTGTGGCTGCCTGTTAGTTCTTCAGAACCGCCCAGAGGCATGATACCGCCGCCGGCCTTCTTGTCGATATTGGACAGGACTTCTGCGGCATCTGTACACGGATGACCCTTTGCGTCAAGACCCCAGCAGTCCGGAATCGGCTTCTCAGCTTTCTTGTACATTTCGAACTTACCGCGGGTAACAACACTTGTGGAAGCATCGAAGAAGAAAGGATATGGTTCTGCCGGCATGGAAATAGCGATTGGGTTTGTACCAAGCATTGCTTTCTTGCCGAATGTAGGAACAACGATGGCTTCAGAGTTAGTGAATGCCATACCGATCAGGCCCTGATCACATGCCATCTTGGCATAATAGCCGGCAATACCGAAATGATTGGAATCTCTGACAGAAACAATGGCCATGCCTGTTTCTTTGGCTTTCTTGATAGCCAGTTCCATGGCAAAATGACCGATAAGCTGGCCCATGCCGTCATGACCGTCTATAACTGCGGAAACAGGTGTTTCAAAAACGATTTCAGGTTTGGCATGTACTTTGATCATGCCGTTGGCGATACCTTTGTGGTAACGGGTCAGTCTCTGTGCGCCGTGGGATTCGATGCCATAAACATCTGAAAGTAATAAAACATCGGAAATAATACGGCTTTCATCCTTTGTGAAACCGAATCTCTGGAAAACATCCATACAGAATGCATCCATCACATCATACTGAATTTTAACATGTGCCATGTCTGGACCTCCTAAATACATTATCTTTATCTTTGTAAAGTGTTAATTATAGATATAGAAAGTGTAACATAATCTGACGTATTTCTCAATGGGATGGAAAGTATGAAATTCAGTACTTTAGAAGGGGTATTCAAGAGAACCACCTTTTTCAAGGAACTGACCGGTAAAACGTTCTTTGTGATGCGCTTCGGTGTAAGAACCGTTTTTCATGCCGGCAAGTTCATTCTGTTCCATGGTCAGATTCTTGTGGACGGCATTGAGCAGACCGGCTGCATCACGACGTGGAATGACAACGATACCGTCAGCATCACCTACAAGAATATCACCGGGCATGACAACCTGTCCGCCACAGACAACAGGAACATTGACTTCTCCGGGCTCCTCACGGTAAGGGCCAAGAGGTGTTGCGGAAATAGCAAAGACCGGCAGAGAACTGTGCTGGATATCATCCAGATCACGGACAGCCCCGTTGACAACATAACCGCCGAGTTTGCGTTTTTCGGCGTAGGCCAGCATCATGCCGCCCACAAGAGCACGGTCTGTATAACCGGCACCATCGATGACGATGATATCTCCGGGTTTGGCATAGTCCAGTGCCATCTGTGCGACAAGATTATCTCCGGAAGGAACTTTGACAGTGAAAGCAGTGCCCACCAGTGTTTTGTGATTAAAAGCGCGAATGCCGCCAAACATACAATTCATCCGTTTTACACAGTCCCCGATGTTGGCACTTGGAATGCCGCGGTAAGCTTCGATTAATGACGGGTCGGGTCTTTCAAAATCTAAAAATGCTCTAAATCCAATTGACATAAAATGACTCCTTTTCTGTTGTAATCAATTTGCGGTTAAAATGATTATAGTCGTCAGAAACATCAAAAGTAAAATTCATCCTCTTTATGTTGACATAAAATAACGTTATGACAGCATTCTTTTTTACAATTTTAAAGTTGCAAAATCACCAATTATAATAATCTTATCAGTAAAAACGTTTATGTTTGTAAGGAGGAACAGTATAATGGGTGATTCTTTAACAAAGAAAATTATCAAGTCACACTATGTATCCGGAAGTCTTGTTCCGGGTGAAGAAGTATTTATTAAAGTGGATCAGACATTGACCCATGATATTAATGCGGTTATGACCTATTTGGCTTTTGAGGCCATTGGTCTTGATAGAATTCGGACAGAATGCAGTGTCAGCTATCTGGACCATAACCTTTTATATGTGGATCATAAGACACCGGATGACCATATCTATCTGCAGTCAGCAGCCAAAAGATTTGGTGTGCATGTATCCAGACCGGGCAATGGTATCTGTCATACTGTGCATGTGGCACGTTTCGGTGTGCCTGGCAAGATAAGCATGGGCGGAGACAGCCATACACCGCACGGCGGTTCCATAGGTATGCTGTGTATCGGTGTAGGTGGTATGGATGTAGCCACAGCCATGACCGGTGTGCCGATGCGCTTGAAAATGCCGAGAGTTGTCAAAGTTTATCTGACAGGCAGCCTGAAACCGGGTGTGAATGCCAAGGAAATCATTCTTGAAATGCTTCGCCGTGTCAGCATCAAAGGTGGTCTGGGCAATGTGTATGAGTATGTGGGACCGGGAGCGGCAGCCCTGGAGATTCCTGCCAGAGCGACCATCACCAATATGGGTGCTGAAATGGGTGCTACAACATCTATTTTTCCGGCAGATGAACAGGTGCGCAAATTCATGAAAGCCCAGGGAAGAGAAGCGGATTATGTGGAACTGCTTCCGGATGAAGATGCAGAATATGATGAAGAAATCGAGATTAACCTTGATACACTGGAACCTCTTGTTTCATGTCCGCACCAACCGGATAATGTCAAACCATTGTCTGAAGTGGAAAAGAAACCGGTTCAGCAGGTGTTCATCGGAAGCTGTACGAATACAAGCTATGCAGATGTGGCAAAGGCAGCCCTTGTATTCAAAGGACATCATGTCAATGAAAATGTCAGCTGTACATGCGGCATTGCTTCCAGACAGACGTATAAGGAATTAATGCGTGATGGCTATATTGACATGCTTCTGGATGCAGGTGTCCGTATGCTTGAAATTTCCTGCGGACCATGCTGTGCCATTGGACAGACACCGGCAACAGAGGGTATTGCAGTACGTACATCCAACCGAAACTTCAAGGGACGTGCCGGCAATCCGAATGCCAAAATCTATCTTGTCAGCCCTGAAACAGCTGCAGCAACGGCTATTATGGGAACATTTGCTTCCGCGGAAGATGTGATGGGAGAAGACATTGAAAAACTGGCAGAGATTAAGGAGCCGGAAAGCTATATTGTGGATGATTCCATGATTATTCCGCCGCTGCCTGAAGAAGAAGCCAAGAAAGTTAAAATTGTCCGCGGACCGAATATCGAGTTCCTGCCGGTACCTGAAAAACCGCAGCAGCATCTGTGTGTGCCTGTCAGCCTGAAAGGCGGCGATAATATTTCAACAGATGATATTACACCGGCCAGTGCAGAATTTTCCAGTATGCGTTCCAATATTCCATTAATGTCCCAGTACTGTTACCATCGTTATGCCCCTGATTTTGCAGCCCGTGCCAAAGAACTGGGCAGCAGTATCATTGTGGGCGGTGAAAATTATGGTCAGGGTTCATCCCGTGAACATGCAGCTATCAACCCGATGTATCTGGGAGTTAAATGTGTCATTGCCAAGAGCATTGCCCGTATCCACAAAGGCAACCTGGTAAACCACGGCATCATTCCGATGATTTTTGAGAATCCTGCAGACTATGACAGAATTTCCCAGGGGGATGATCTGGAAATCAATCAGCTTCTGAATCAGATTCCAACCAGAAAGGTGCGTGTGGCAGATAAGACAGCCGGTTTTGAGTTTGATGTGAGACTGGATCTGACAGACAGCGAGATTGAGGTTGTGTTAAGCGGCGGACAGTTATCTTACCTGAAGAAAAAGTTAGGACAGCAGTAAAAGCAGAAATCATGTTGTAGACAAAACTCTATTTTGATATAATGAAAACAGACAAAAACGATCAGAAAATGATTTTATCAGAAAGAGGTTTACACAGCATGAAAGATTCAGATTGGGAGATTCTATCGGAATTATACAAGAATCCGAATTTAACGAAGGTGGCGAATCTTCTTTATATCACACAGCCGTCACTGACGAAGCGCCTGCAGCATATGGAAGCGGAGTTTCAGATTACGATTGTCAATCGTACCAAGAAAGGCCTTGTTTTTACACCGGAGGGAGAATATCTGGCCAGCCGGGCTCAGAAGTATCTGGATTTTATGAAAGAGACGAAGGCAGGGTTGGAGGCTTTCCAGGAGAAAGTCCATGGTACATTGACCATCGGGGCTTCCTACACTTACAGCAAGTATACCCTGACGGATGTTCTGGTGGCTTATGGGGCCAAGCATCCGAATGTGAATTTCAATATTGTCAATGAACAGAGCAATATCCTTTTCAGAAAGATGCTGGAGGATACCATTGATGTGGGATTCATACGGGGGGATTATGACGGTGCGGTGAATAAGACGCTGATTGCAAGGAATGAAGCATATCTGGTGACAAAGGAACCGGTGGATTTTGCAGACCTTCCGAAGATGCAGCGGATTGGTTACAAGACCAACGATAAAACACTGGAACTTCTGGACGGTTGGTGGGAGCGGACTTACGGTACAGAAGCGCCCTCAGGAATGTCCGTGGGCTATATTGATTTTGCTTTTCAGCTGATTCATAAGGGCATCGGTTATACTTGCTGTTTCCTGCCGGATAATTTTGAGAATGAATACAATCTTTATCTGACACCTTTGCAGAATCCGGACGGGTCCAAGGTGATTCGCAATACCTGGTTTGTTTACGCAAAGGATAAACGTTTAACAGAGATTCAGGATCAGTTTATTTCGTACATAGAGAAGGAGTTTGCCATCAGATAGGAGCAGCTGATGAAGAATACGGATTGGGAGATTTTAAATGTTTTGTATAATACAAGAAGCATTACAAAAGCCGCAGAGAAGCTATATATTACGCAGTCGGCGTTGACGAAACGCATTCAGTCCATGGAGAAGGAGTGGGGCGTTGAGATTGTGCGCAGAAGCAGTACCGGTATCGACTTTACGGATAATGGCAGGTATCTTGTGAGAAAGGCCAATATTATGATGGATTTCAACAACGAGATACGGGAGCATTTTTCTGAATGTAATGCAGAGAAAGCACTGCTGAAGATTGGTTTGCCAAATGCCTTTGCCAGACTGCATATGCCGGAACTGCTGAAATCCTATATGGATGCGTACGGACATCTGCAGGTAAAGCTGGTGACCAACTCCAGCGATGTGGTTTTGAAGCATCTGATGGAGGGAGCTATTGATATAGGAATTATCTGCGGGGATTTTCCGTATCTGGGAGAAAAGTGCTGCCTTTTTCATGAGAATTTGTACATTGCGGCACCTGTGGGAACCACCCTGGAAGATATTGAACATATACCGGTGATTTCCTCTTATCTGAATCCTATTGTCCGGCTGACAGTGGAGCAGTGGTGGAAGAATCATTTCGGCAGTCCCCTGCATGAGGAACATTTTGTCCCGTATTCGGATATTGCCATTGAGATGGTGGAAAAGGGGCTCGGCATCGCCTTTTTATTTGGCGACCGCTGGCGCTTTGACAGGGACAAAGTGATGCTGATTCCAATCTATGCCCAGAAAGAGCAGCCAATCTCACGAAATGTCTGGATGATGTTGTCGGAGCGCTGTTACAAAAGTCAGGATGTCATGGATTTTGTCAGCTTTGTTGAGCAGTTTTATCATGTGAACCAGACAAGAGGCTGTGAAAGTTTTTAGATAAAAGAATTGAATAGTGTGAAATAACTGACAAAGGGCCATTCCAAAACGGAATGGCCCTTTCAGTATTTTGTTGAATTTCCAATTGACAGATAAATTTTCTACAATAATGACATAAGCTTCAGCAACGAAGTGAGACAACGGAATGTTAAAAATTTATTTATCAAGGAGGAGCAGCAAATGAGATACGTGTATGTGGGATGTCGGACAACAAAAGAAAGAAATGCCAGAGGCGAAGGATTAAAAGTATTTGAAGTTCAGAAAGACGGCAAGTGGCAATTAATCCAGTGCCTGAAAACAGAGGAAAATCCATCCTTCCAGACCATGGACCGGACAGGTGAATATTTATATTCTGTTCAT
>JBNMJG010000045.1:0-7691 GCA_050873705.1 Coprococcus sp.
ATTCTTCTTCAAAAGCTCTATGCCTTTCTCTATACGACCGGCCAGAAGTGGTGTTACCCTATCTCCGATCACCCCGCAGCCAAGTACAACAATATAATCAAAATGCCGATTCTTTCTGATGTGCATGAGATTAATAATAGATGACAAAGCATACATAGCCATAATAAACAGTAAATAAACAACCAGCCAGCTGACAACAACATAAATCGTTGTTCCAATCGAATTCAAACTCAAGTTGCCAATTCGCGGCCATATAAAAAGGTAGGCAATCAATCCGGCTGCAAAAAGCAGTGAAAGAGCATTCGTCGGCCGCACACCTTCATGTTTCATCACCTTAATCCCCTGTATCAGGAATGTCAAAATCAGCAGCAATGGAAAAAACGCCACCATCATAACCGCAATAATCATAAGAACAATCAAGACACCGACAACAGCTGAGTGTTTTGACAGCCAGTCCCCATAAGCTGCAGCACCTATTCCTATCATCATCACAACCCATAGGGCCATTATGCAAAAAACCGCCCCGCTCCACAATGTACGCGGTTCAAAATGCATAATCAATATGAAAATGCCCGCTAAAATAATCCATCCAATGACTGCATATTGTAAAAGTTCCATTTTCTTTCCTCATCTGTTTTTATTTTGCTGCATATATGTTTATGTAACAAAAAATATCAGAATCATGCTTTCTGCATGATTCTGATATTTCAGGCGGAAGGTGTCTTCCGCCCTTCATCTTCATGTAATACTCTGTTTCTAGTCATGTTTCTTGCGCAGCTGTCTGCCGGCAACAATAATTACTGCCAAAGCACCAATCGCTACAATACCCATAACAACAGGTTTGTTCTCATCCCCTGTCTTAACAGCTGTAGACTTCTTCGTTGTTGTCTTTGCCGCAGTTTTCTTGGTTGTCGTATTTTTCTTCGTTGTTGTATTCTTTTTCGTTGTTGTATTCTTCTTGGTATCGTCCTTCTTACCTGTGACAACAATCTTTACCTTCTTTGTCTGTTCTTCAAAAGCTGCATTCTTGAATGTTGCTGTATATAAACCTTCGCCGTCTTTGTCTGCAGTTGCCTTTGTTGTCACTTTGTAAGCTGCTGTAACAGTTTCCTTTTCAACATGATTCTTGTCATTCTCACAAACTCTTGATGCTGTACAGCTATATCCTTTATCTTCCTTTGTCCACTTGTAAGATACTTCACCATACTTATGACCAAGAGCTTCAATCTCAACGGTCTTTGTCTGTGCCTCAAAAGCCGGATTCTCGAAAGATGCTGTATAGACTTCTTCTCCCTTGCCTTCGCATGTTGCTGCCTTTGTCACTGTCGCCTTAGCTACGGCTGCTTCCTTAGTAACATGTGTATTGTCATTCTCACAAATTCTTGTTGCTGTGCATGTATAACCATCATCTGTCTTCGTCCACTTGTAGTCTACACCAGTATACTTATGACCAAGTGCATCGATCTCGACGGTCTTTGTCTGTGTCTCAAAAGCCGGATTGGTAAATACTGCTGTATAAGTTTCTTCACCCTTCTCTTCACATGTCGCTGCCTTTGTCACTTCCACTGCGGCTTCTACTGTCTCTGTGGCTGTATGGGAAGGATCAACATCACAAACAGCTGAAGCAGTGCAGGTGTAACCATTGTTTGTCTTCGTCCATTCATAAGAAACATCAATAAAGCGATGGCCAAGGGCATCTGTCTCTATCGTCTTCGTCTGTGTCTCAAAAGCCGGATTGGTAAATACTGCTGTGTAGGTTTCTTCACCCTTCTCTTCACATGTCGCTGCCTTTGTCACTTCCACATCAGCATCCACTGTCTCTGTCTCTGCATGACTGCTGTCATTCTCGCAAACACGGGATGCTGTACAGCTGTAGCCATTATCTGTCTGATTCCAGGTATAAGACACTTCACCGTACTTGTGTCCAAGAGGATCTGTCTTTACCGTCTTCGTCTGAGTCTTAAACAGGCCATTGTCAGTTTCTTTGGCACCTGCCTTCTTGGCATCCTCAGATTTGCTGTCTGCCTTCTTGGTATCCTCGCCTTTCGCATCATCCTTCTTATCCGTCTCTGTCTTATTCTCAAATGTTGCTGTATAGACAATCTCGCCATTCTCTTCACAAGTTGCCTGCTTTGTTGTCTTTGCTTCCACCTTAGCAGTTTCTTCTCTGTAATGCTTCTTGCCATTCTCTGGATCCTTGCATTCTCTTACTGCCTTACATGTATAACCTGAATCTGTCGGTGTCCATGTATAAACAGGATCCTGACACTGATCACACTCTTTGCCGGAAACATCTTTGCCTTCCTTCGTATCCTTTGCGGTATCCTTGTCTGAAGTATCCTGCCCGACCGTCTCACCGATCACCACTGGTTTCTTCTCATCCGCATAGGTCACTGTGCCTGTTCCAAAAACCAGTGCACCGGTCAGCGCCAATGCAAAAGCCTGTACCATCCATCTCTTCTTCATACACTCACCCTCCTATAAGAATTACGTACTATCATCATTTCTTTTTTTAAGTATAACATATGGAAGCAGGAAAATACAGGCAATTTACAAATCTTAATCTTTTTGTCAGATATTTATTTTTTCTTAATCTTAACAGATACATCCATCCTAGATGATGACATTGTTCACCCTTTTTTGAATCTCTTCCAGGATTGATTCCAGTAATTTTTCCGGTTCATGGGTCTTACGCCGAAGTCCCGCCGCCGCTGCGTGACCACCTCCGCCAAATGATTTCAGCATTTCATTGACGTTGATCCACCGTCCATCCGACCGGAATGAACATCGCCATATGTCCGGTTCTTCTTCATACATGGAAAATCCCATCTGAATATCTTCACAATCCCTGAGTATTCCGCTGATAGGATGAATATCTGCATAGCCAATCTGCAACGATTCTGCTTCTTGATTTGTCATATAAATATAGGCCACTTTACCATCCATCACACGTTTCACTCTCTGCAGGATTTCTCCCTGTCTGATCAGATCATCCAATGTCTTATCCTGCATTGTCCGCATTACACAGCAATGATCTGCTCCCATCGCAAGCAGTTCTGAACCAGCCGCCTCAATCCCTGCATCCGATCTTGAAAAACGGTCTGTATCATGAAGAATACCCATATACAGGTAATCCGCTGCATTCGGGTGCGGTGCCGCCGCTGCCTTCTTCATCATTTGATCATCTAAAATTTCAAAAACATTGTACGCACAGGATTCAGAAACCTTTATATAGTTGGTTGTTCCGTATCCCTCGTTCGATGCATGATGATCAATGACCATGGAAACAGCTGCCCGCTGATAATATTTCATACCAATAAGACGTTTGAGAGTTGCCGTATCACAGACAATCACCGCATACCGCTCTGTATTAAGCTTCGGACGTTCAAAAGGGCAAAAAATTGTGTCCTCCATTACCTGCTTCTTCGGTCCTTTATCCAGAGTCTCCGACAAAAAAGGCCATGCGGTATACTGCGGATAGTTGCTGCTGATATAATGTGCCAGTCCCATCACCGAACCGGCAGCATCCCCGTCAGGATTCATGTGCCCCAGAATAACGACTTCTGTCACATTGTTGTCCCTCATCATTTTTTCAAACTGTTCATTAAAATTGAATTCCATTCCAATTCCCCCTCAACCTATCATAAGTAAAATGCACTTACTGCAGTACACAACCAAATATTCACCGTCAAAGTGAAAAAGATTATCCCAGGGTTCATATTCCAAAGATAATCTTTTTCATTCGTTCACTTATCAATATCTGCCGCATCAATCGCTCTGATGCCTTTTTGACGAAGAAGCTCTGCAAAAACGCCCTCTCCCGGAATGACTTTTCCACTAAAAGTACCGTCATACACAGCTTTTACACCACAGGAAGGACTTCTCGACTGCAAAATTGCCAGATCAACCTTTTCATTCAGTGCAATTTCCAGGGCCCTGGCAGCGCCGCTCCTGAATTCGCGATCTACAGAATGACCATCCCTGCATCTGACAATGCCATCCACAATCTCTGCAGGCTTTCTCGGTACCGGCAGACCGCCCAATACTTCCGGGCAGACAGGCACGGTCTCATGCCCTCTCACAAAATCCAACACTGCTTTGTTTTCATTATTGCCGCCGCTGTACTTACAATTCTCTCCCAGAAGACAGGCACTGACCAGTATCTTCATTCTAGACAGCCTCCTTACGTCCACAGGCACGAATAACCAGCAAAATCATCATCAGGATCACAATGCAGATTGGCAGTGCCAGCCATGCAATTGAAGCCAGACCAATCGCTCTGAAAACACCGATCAGGAAATATCCCACCATACATACAGCAGCCACCAAAAGAACATACGGCAGCTGTGTTGCCACGTGATTCACATGCTCACAATGTGCACCGGCAGATGCCATGATGGTTGTATCCGAAATCGGTGAGCAATGATCACCGCATACCGCACCGGCAAGACAGGAAGCGATAGAAATGACCATCATCTGTCCCTCCGGAAAAACACCGATGACAATCGGGATCAGAATACTGAATGTTCCCCATGATGTACCTGTCGCAAAGGCCAGAAAAGCGGCTACAAGGAAAATGATCATCGGAAGAAAGCCCTGCATAGCCAAAGCAGAACCTGCAACCAGATCCGCTACAAAAATCTTGGCTCCCAGCAGATTCGTCATGCCGGATAACGTCCATGCCATGGACAAAATCAAAATCGGCGCAACCATTGCCTTAAATCCTTCCGGAATACAATCCGTAAATTCCTTAAATGTCAGAACATCTCTCATCATATAGTAGATAAAAGTAAATACAAGGGCAACTGAACCGCCCAGCACAAGACCGATGGACGCATCCGATCCCGCAAAGGCATCAACAAAAGAAGCTCCGTCAAAGAAACCGCCTGTATAAATCATAGCCACAATGCAGCTGACAATCAAAACAGCAACCGGCAGCACAAGATCCAGCACATGCGCCTTGTCATTGATCACAGCATCTTCATCACTCTCGTAAGGTCTTCCCGGTGTTGTAAAAAGGTCACCTTTAAACGCATTGCATTCATGTGTCTTCATAGGGCCATAGTCAACCTTCAAAAACGTTACACCCAACAGCATGCAGAGCGTAAGAATCGCATATAAATTATATGGTATCGTCTGGATAAATACGGAAAAACCGTTAATCCCCGCTTCTTCAGGTACGGAAGAAGTAACTGCTGCTGCCCATGAACTGATTGGTGCAATGATACAGACAGGTGCCGCTGTCGCATCGATAATATAGGCCAATTTGGCTCTTGAAACCTGGTGTCTGTCTGTCACCGGACGCATCACGCTTCCCACCGTCAGGCAATTAAAATAATCATCTACAAAAATCATCACACCCAGAGCAATAACTGCAATCTGTGCCCCCACTCTTGTCTTGATGTGCTTGGTTGTCCACTCGCCAAATGCGGCAGAACCGCCCGCTTTGTTCGGCAGTGCAACCAAAATGCCAAGCATAACAAGAAATACCAGAATACCCACATTCCAGGAATCTGACAGCTTCATCACCATGCCGCCTTCTTCCTGATAAAAAATCGTATTCAGCATTAATTCAAGATTAAAGTTGGAATATAATAAACCTCCGGCAATAATTCCTGCCAACAATGATGTATACACTTCCTTGGTAATCAGTGCCAGTCCAATGGCGATCACCGGCGGCAGCAATGCAAAAACAGTTGCATATGTCTGACAATGATAATTCTCCGGATCTGCAATTACCCCCGGCGTCTGCGTTGTCACAATCATCAGTACGGCGATGATGGCAATGAATACCATCATCCCTATTCGTTTTCTATCGATCTTCACTGTCTCTCTCCATTTCCCTGAAAATTCTTCTGTTCAGCCTATTCTGCATCAAAATCTGCCTTAAATACGCCTTCAGGTGTCTTCATCGTCAAAATACCCAGATTAAAATTGTCATCCTGAATCGTGATATGATACTCAAACACCACATCATCATCAAACTTTGACATCAACAGATATTCTCCATTCTCCTTGCCCTCAATCTGATCACAGATATCATCGTAAACATCTGCTCCCGAAATCGGTCTCGGATAGCCTGCATCCTTGATCTTCTTCTCAATCGCTTCATACAACTCGTTCATTCTTAACCCTCTCTTTCCTTTTCTCTTGTCTGTTACAGATGTTCTAAAAGAACTGTTCCTAATCAATTCTGTCATTTATTTCTTTCCTCTATACTTGTCATTCGGCCTATTACTGTATAAAGGAATTTTGCAGATAGTACAAGTATATCATAATCCTATAAAAACGTGAACGAAAAAGCAGTGACAATCCACTCTTTTTGGGTAAATTATCACTGCTTTAGCATATTCATGTAAATTTATCTTACAGTTCGACCATCTGACGCATTAACTGTCTATCTGAAGATGATAACAAAATCTAAATCTCCTGACGATCCGAACCATACTGCCGGATCAGCCGCTGTATCTCTTCCTTCATCCGATCAACCACTTCATTCGGCCCAATCACCTTGACATTCTCACCAAGAGAAAAGACCCATCCCAAAAACGGTCTGCTGACATGGACATCGACATTGACTGTAAAATGTTCTGCATCTGCAGGAATCATCATAACATCCTTGCCGAAACGATCAATGATCACACCTGCCAGACTATTGTCCACCAGCAATTTCACAGTCTGTTCTTCTCCGCCGAACATACCGAAACTCTTTCTGGCGTAGTCTGCCATATCCAGCTTCGTAAAATACTCTCTGCCTTCTCTGATCTCATCAGACAGTTCGATCCGCAGCATCTTGTCCACTCTGAAATGCTTGATCCTGGCCGCCTCCGAATCAAATCCCACCAGATAGTAATTCTCATCATCCCAGGATAATCCCCATGGACTGATATGGTACCAGGCTCCTCCATGCCTCAACTCCGGCTCCTTCTTCACATTCCACTGGAAATACTGAAACTTGATCTTCCTGTTCTCCGAAATAGCATTGTGAATGGCATCTACTGTATAATAGATACTCTCATTCATCGCCTTGATCCGTCCCGACACATACACCTGACGCTGCAGCTTCTGGGCGTCATATTCACTGACCATGGTTTCCAGTTTTCTGATCAGACTGTTGGACTTCTTCTCCGTGATAAATTTGGAAGACTGTATCGCATCCACCAGAAGCTTCAGCTCAGGCAATTCAAAAGGTCTGTTGACAACATGATAATGAAAACCGCTGCCTGCCTTCTCCCCTTCAACTTCTATTCCAAACATCTCCAGGTCTCTCAAATCATTGTAAATACTCTTCCGATCCGCTGTGATCTCATATTCTCCAAGTGCCGACATAATCTCCGGCATCGTCATATAATGCTCTTCATCTGTCTTCTTCATCATGATCTGAGCAAGCCTGTATAACTTAAACTTCTGATTCGTTCCCTTCGGCATAGGATGCATCCCCCGTCTCTGACTGTTATTTACCGAATAATGTATTGCTGGCTTTAGCTGCCGCCTTGGCAGCCATAGAATTCGTCGATGCATAAAGTGATGATGTCGGTGCGACCGGACACATCAGGACTCTTCCTGTTCCTCTATAAACATTGACTAATCCTTCACCACTGACTGCCGAACCAACCAGTGTGCTGGTTGTCCTCTCCACTGTAAAATCCAGATTCGAAGACCAACAGACTGCCAGATTGCCGTCAATCTTC
>JBNMJG010000046.1:0-7606 GCA_050873705.1 Coprococcus sp.
CAATGAATGCGATTGCAGAGAATGAATATATTGCCCGGGTTGCGGTGGCGGCTTTTTCGGCCAAGATGGATCCGACCATGGAAGAACTTGCAGATATTAAAACAGCGGTTTCGGAAGCTGTCACCAATGCCGTCGTTCATGGTTATGACCACAAAGGCGGGATGTTGGAGATTGATGCACGGATCCAGGATGAATGGCTGGAGATTGAAATCGAGGATGAAGGAATTGGGATCGATGATGTGAAACAGGCCATGGAACCTTTGTATACGTCTCGCCCGGAGGAGAATCATGCCGGTATGGGCTTTACTTTTATGGAAGCTTTTATGAATGAATTGGAGGTTGTTTCGACACCCGGACAGGGAACAAAAGTAAAAATGCGAAAGAAAATTGAAATGCCGGCAGCAGTTCGCAGAAAAAAGAGGTCTATCAGGTGACAGAGATCCGGGAGCTGCTGATAAAGGCACAGGAAGGTGACAAGGAAGCCAGAGAGCAGCTGGTTCAGAAAAACATTGGACTTGTAAAAAGCATTGTCAGCCGGTATACGGCCAGAGGTGTGGAAAAAGAAGATTTGATCCAAATCGGTATGATTGGTCTGATAAAAGCAATCGACAATTTTGACATAACCTATGAGGTTCGTTTCTCGACCTATGCGGTGCCGATGATCGCCGGGGAAATTCGACGATTTCTGAGGGATAATGGTGCAATTAAGGTGAGTCGTTCCATCAAGGATCATCGTGTTGCTGTCAATAGAAGCAGAGAAAAACTGATCGAAAAACCGGGAAGAGAGCCGACAATCCATGAAATTGCCGAGGATGTGGGACTTTCTATGGAAGATATTTTGCTGGCAGTGAATTCAGGCCAGGAAGTGGCATCCCTTCAGCAGATGATTTATGATGGGGACGGCAGCAGCATCCGCCTGATGGACAGGCTATCCGCACACAGTGGGGAAGGAGATGCTTCACTGGACCGGATGATGCTGGCAGATTCATTATCGGCACTGGAACAAAGAGAAAGGGAACTGATCGTTCTGCGTTTCTATTATGATCAGACACAGTCGCAGATTGCGAAACGGATGGGTGTATCACAGGTGCAGGTGTCAAGGCTTGAGAAGAGAATCCTGAGAAAGATGAAGATGTATATCAGTTAGCGGGCAGATCATGGCTGCAGAAAATTTTCTGCAGTCATTTTTATTAGTCTGTATGTATAGAAGGGAAGGATTGTTGGGAGACTATGCGGTAAGAGAGTTAATATGAGCAAATCTTTAAATATGCAGAAATCCGGGAGATGAGAAAATGGAAGGTCAAAAACAGGTTGTCATTTATTTGCTGGCAGATGATCATATTGAAGTTGAGATGCAGCCGCTGACCATGGGAGATCTATGTGAAATTGTGGGGACAGACAGAAAGGTTTCGGATTTTGTAAAGCAGCTGCCTGTAACTTGTTTGCAGCAGCAGGTATCGGGGCGGAGCGTAATCTCTGTTTTAACGCTGGTGGAGGAGATGACTGAGCAGGTACAGAAGCGTTTCCCGGGCATACAGTGCCGATGTGTGCCTCTTGGGGCTGAACAGCTGATCATTGAATGGGGAGGCAAAAAGGCAGCAGTCTGGTGGGTGACGATTCTGAAGACTGCGTGCGTGAGTCTGATCATTCTGTCGGGTTCGGCCTTTACCATCATGACCTATGATCAGGATGTGGATGTAGCAGGTGTGTTTGGACGGCTGTATCAGCTGCTTCTGGGTTATGTACCGGCACAGCCCGGGATTCTTGAGGCCGCTTATGCCTTTGGCGTGGCTGTGGGTATTTTGTTGTTTTTTAATCCTTTTGTTTCTACAGCAAAGAGAAAGGCCCCCTCACCTGTTGAGATTGAAATGGAGAAATATGAATCAGACATCAGGGATACCATTGTCAAAATTGATAACCGGTTAAACAAAAGATAAGGACGTAATGAGAAGGATTTCACAGTAAAAAGAGAAAAGAGCCAAAATGGGGCAGCAGACTGTTTGCAGAACAGGCAAAACAGGCTGTTTGACAGCCGTTGACAGGGGAAAAGGGTTAAGTTATAATGAAAGTTACTGTAAATAGAAAGAAAGGCGATTAGCAATGAATTTCAAAGAAAGAGATTTTATACCGATGCTGTTTGGCGGGGACATCAATACATATAGTGTTGCCCGTGCATTTTATGAACGTTATAAAGTGAAATCCTATACATTCGGTAAGTTTGCCACAGGTCCGAGTTACCAGAGCAGAATTATCGAATATACACCCAACCCGAAGATCGACACAGATGAAGTTTTTATGAAGACCGTGAAGAACTTCTGTGCCAAGCATGCAGACAAGACCGTTGTTTTGGTGGGCTGCGGTGACAGTTATGTGGCATTGATCAGCAAGCATAAGAATGAACTGCCGAAGAATACCATTGCACCATATATTGATTTTGACCTGATGAACAGTCTCCAGCAGAAAGAGACATTCTATAAACTTTGTGAGAAGCATGGCGTGGATTATCCGGGAACCATTATCCACAGCAAAGAGATGGGACATGATTTTGAGATGAATTTCCCATTCCCTGTGATCCTGAAACCTTCAGACAGTATCCAGTACTGGGAGCACCCTTTTGAGACACAGAAGAAGGTGTATACCATTAAGGATAAGAAGGAACTGGATCAGGTGTTGGATGACATTTACGGGGCCGGTTATACAGGCAAACTGATCATTCAGGATATGATTCCGGGCAACGATGAGTATATGCGCGTGCTGACATCCTATTCCGATCACAACGGCAAGGTGAAGATGATGTGTCTCGGTCATGTGCTTCTTGAAGAGCATACACCGCACGGCCTCGGCAATCATGCTGTTATTATCACAGAGCCGAACAAGGAACTGATGATACGTGTGAAAGATCTGCTGGAAGAATTACATTATGTGGGCTTCTCCAATTTCGATATTAAATATGACCGAAGAGACGGCAAGTTCAAGTTCTTCGAGATCAACACAAGACAGGGCCGAAGCAATTACTATGTGACGGGTTCCGGTTTCAATGTGGCTGAATATATCGTGGAAGACTTTGTTTACGGCAAGGAACTGCCGCTGCGTTACGCCAAGGAAGAGCATCTCTGGATGGTTGTTCCGAAAGCCGTTGCCTTTAAGTATGTCAAAGATCCTGCTCTGAAGGCAAAGATGAAGAAACTCATCAAAGAGAAGAAGGTCGTGAATCCAAGTTTCATGAAGGGAGATCTGGGCATGCCGAGACTGGCCCGTATGATCAAGACCCATCTGAGTCACTTTGAAAAGTATAAGAAGTATTACAGCTAGGAGCTAGGGCGATTTCAGAAGCGATATATCAGTATGTGCTGAATGGAATTGCGTCAGGTTTCACAGATGTTTGAATTTGAACCTATACGTATGCAGTTAATTGCAAGGAGGAAATACGTATGAAAAATTATACATTAAAAGAATATGCGGATTTGCTGTCTTCTGTTGATATGCTGACAGAAGCAGAAATGATGGGCCAGGATGAGACGGTCATTACATATCTGACATATGATTCAAGGGCAGTGACACCGGGAACCCTTTTCATCTGCAAAGGTGCAGCCTTTAAAGAACAGTATCTGGAGAATGCGATCCAGGCAGGTGCTGCAGCCTATGTTTCTGAAGTAAAATATGAAACAGAGACACAGGTACCGTGTCTGCTTGTGAAGGATATCCGTAAGGCCATGCCGCCGCTGGCTGAGATGTATTTCAACAAAGCATGGCAGGAATTGACGGTCATCGGTTTTGGCGGGACAAAGGGCAAGTCCACATCTGCTTACTACATGAAAGCGGTTGTGGATGATTATATGGCAGCCACCGGGGGCAAAGAAAGTGCTGTTTTGTCATCTATTGATATCTATGACGGTGTGATTCGCCAGGAATCCCATATCACGACGCCGGAATCCGTGGAATTGCATGAACATATGCGCCGTGCGGTGGACAGCGGCATCACTTATATGGAAATGGAAGTGTCCAGCCAGGCATTAAAATATGACCGTGTGGATAATATGCAGTTTGATGTGGCTGTTTACCTGAATATTTCAGAGGACCATATCAGCCCGATCGAACACAAGGACTTTGAAGATTACATTTCATCCAAGATGAAGATGTTTGCACTGGCTAAACAGGCGGTTGTCAATCTGGATGCGGATTTTGTGGAGCGTGCCTTAAAGGCAGCAGAGGATGCCGGCAGCTTTAAGACATTCAGTCTGAAGGATCCGTCTGCGGATTTCTATGGCTACAATATTCACAAAGAAGATGGAGAAATCGTTTTCTCCGTGAAATGCGATAAATTTGCTGAGACATTTTCACTGACCATGCCGGGATTATTCAATGTTGAGAATGCCGTTGCCGTTGTGGCTGCAGCGACGCTGCTGAATATTCCGCTTGAATATATTAAATCCGGTCTTCACAGAGCAAGATCCAGCGGCCGTATGGAGCTGTATACAAGTGCTGACAAGCGTGTGACGGCGGTTGTGGATTATGCTCACAACAAACTGAGTTTTGAGAAGTTATTCGGCTCTACAAGAGAAGAATATCCGGATCATGATATTGTGGCTATTTTCGGATGCCCGGGCTATAAGGCGTATATCCGCCGTAAGGACCTTGGACTCATTGCCGGAGAATATTCCAAGAAGGTGTATCTTGTGGCTGAGGATCCGGGTAAGGAGCCCGTACAGCAGATTTCAGAAGACATTGCTCAGTATGTAGCAGAGAAGAACTGCCCGTATGAGATCATCGAAGACAGAGGTGTGGCCATCCACAAAGCCATTATGGAGTGCAAACGTCCGACTGTGCTTCTGATCACCGGCAAGGGCAATGAGACAAGACAGAAATACGGCACGATTTATGCGGACTGCCGTACAGATGTGGAATATGTCAAAGAATATCTGGAAGAATATAACCATGCACCGTTCCATGTGTTGGAAAATCAGAATTTAGACTAGTTTTTTGCGGAAAACATGATAAAATATGTAAGAGGTCAGTATGCATTCATAATGAATAAACATACACCGAGAAGCAACGAAATTTTTAAGGAGGATAAGTAAAATGAAAATGAGAAAAGTATTAAGTGCTCTTCTGGTTGCAGCATGTACCCTTTCACTGGCAGCATGCGGCAGCTCCAGCAGCAAGAGCGAGACAACAGGCGCATCCGGTGAAACTGCAGCAAGCAGTGCCAACACAGCAAAGGTTATCGATGTGGACCTGACAAGTGAAGAATATGCATTTGGTGTGGATAAAACACAGCCTGAGCTTCTTGAGCAGACAAACACATTTATCCAGAAGATCAAAGATGATGGTACGCTGGATTCAATCTGTGCCAAATACTTCGGTGACGGTGAACCTGAAGCTGTTGAATCAGCAGAACTTGACAATTCCAAAGATCAGCTGGTTGTAGCAACAAATGCAGCTTTTGAACCATTTGAATATACAAAGGGTGACCAGTACTATGGTATCGATATGGAAATTGCCAAACTGCTTGCAGATGAACTTGGCAAAGAACTTGTTATCCAGAACATGGATTTCGATGCTGTATGTTTATCCGTCAGCCAGCAGAAATGTGATATCGCTATGGCAGGTCTGACAATCAACGAAGAGAGACAGGAATATGTAACTTTCACAGATTCATACTACCAGGCATCTCAGAGACTGATCGTTCCAAGTGCAGATACAACATTTGATGAATGCAAGACAGCTGATGAAGTTGCAGCTAAGCTCGGTGAATTAAGCAGCTCTGACAAGATCGGTGTTCAGGCTGGTACAACAGGCCAGTATTATGTAGAAGGCAGCGATGATTGGGGCTTCCCGGGTCTTCCTGCTGAATGTGTAACTTATAAGAGCGGTTCCCTGGCTGTTCAGGATATGTTAAACGGCAACATCAAATATGTCATCATTGATGCTGCTCCTGCTGCAGCAATTACAGCATCTATCAACGCAATGCAGTAATCTTTATAACAGATGGGCTTCTACCCATCTGTTATGCTGTACGAGCCTGAAAGGATAAAGAAGAATCATTATGGGAAATTTTGATCAGAAAGTTAACAAGTTTATAGAGATATTCTGGGAGCAGAATGGCTACAACAAGGTTATCCAGGGTCTGCAGAATACACTGCTGATTGCCATTGTCGGTCTGATCATCGGTATTATTATCGGTACGATCATTGCCACTGTCCGTGTACTTCCAAAGTATAAAACATTGCCGAAGGTACTGAATGCCATCTGCAGCTGCTATGTTGCATTGTTCCGCGGTACGCCTATGGTTGTTCAGCTCCTTGTCTTTTATTATGTTCTTTTGCCGATTATCGGTTTGAAGATTACCGGTGTTCAGGTGGCGATGATGGTCTTTGGTCTGAACAGCGGCGCTTACATATCTGAGATTATGCGAAGCGGTATTCAGTCTGTGGATCCGGGACAGATGGAAGCCGGTCGTGCAGTGGGCTTGAGTTTTGGTACAAGTATGATCAAAATCGTCATCCCACAGGCAGTCAAGAACATTCTCCCGACACTGGGCAATGAATTCATTTCCCTGATCAAGGAGACATCTGTCGTGAGCTTTGTCGGTGCGGCAGACCTTTATGTAGCATTTAACTATATCGGCAGCAACAGTTATGAATTCATGGTTCCATATCTGGTCATGGCATTGATTTATATCGTCCTTGTGCTGATTATTTCTATATTGATCAAATTGATGGAAAGGAGCCTGAAGAAGAGTGATAGACGTAATTAATCTTAAGAAAAGCTTTGGCGATGTCGAAGTTTTAAAGGGCATCAATATGACCATCAATAAAGGCGATATTGTGGCGATCATCGGACCGTCAGGTTCCGGTAAGAGTACATTTCTTCGCTGCCTGAACTGTATGGAAGATCCGACATCGGGACAGATCATCTTCAACGGCGTGGATATTGCGGATATGAAAGTCGATATCAATATCCACCGAAGAAAGATGGGCATGGTATTCCAGCATTTTAATCTTTTCAACAACAAGACTGTTCTTGAGAATATTATGCTGGCACCTGTCTACACACGCTGTCAGGAACTGAAGAAAGCCAAACGCCATAACCGTCTGGCAGCATTTGGCAAGAAAGAGCAGATTCCTGTGACTACAACCAAGGAGCAGATCAAGAAAGAGGCCAGAGAACAGGCCATGAATCTGCTGAAACGTATCGGACTGGAAGATAAGGCGAATGTGTATCCGTCAACATTGTCCGGCGGTCAGAAACAGCGAATCGCTATTGTCCGTGCACTGGCCATGAATCCGGATGTGATTCTTTTCGACGAGCCGACATCCGCTCTGGACCCTGAAATGGTCGGGGAAGTTCTGGAGCTGATGAAACAGCTGGCAGAAGAAGGCATGACCATGGTAGTTGTTACCCATGAGATGGGATTTGCCAGAGAAGTGGCTTCCAGAGTTGTCTTCATCGATGAAGGCGTCATCAAGGAAGAAGCAGAACCGAAGGAATTCTTTGCACATCCGAAGGATGCGAGATTGAAGGAATTTCTGTCGAAGGTGCTGTAAAATTGAATTTGAAGTGATATAAGACAGGCCGTCCGGTCAGCGAAGTGCTGACTGGGCGG
>JBNMJG010000047.1:0-7566 GCA_050873705.1 Coprococcus sp.
GACAAATTATTCGAAAGACAGAAAGCTTGTTTATACACGAATGATTGAAACATATATCATGGAACATGGCGGTACGTACTGGGTGCCGGAACATATCAGTGAACCTGATGATGATGGGGATCAGCGATATGATTTAAGCGATATGCCAACGGATATAGAATGTGTGCTTGTTCTCGGCGGAGATGGGACACTTCTTCAGGCTGCCAGAGAGATGCTTGACAGACGGATTCCGCTGTTGGGGATCAATCTCGGAACCCTTGGATTTCTCACTTCGGCTGAGAAGAGTGAACTTCCGGGATGTCTGGACAGCGTTTTGGATGACAGCTGTTCTATTGATGAACGCATGATGCTAAGAGGCAGCGTTTATCATGGTCAGGAGAAGATACAGACCAATATCGCACTTAATGATGTCATTATCACCAGAGCCGGTTTTTCCAGACTGGTGGAACTGAAGATCTATGTGAACGGTGAGCTTTTAAGCATTTACAATGCGGACGGCATCATTGTTTCAACACCGACAGGATCCACAGGTTACAGTCTGTCTGCAGGCGGACCGGTTATCTTTCCACAGACGGATGTCATGGTCATCACACCGATCTGTCCGCATTCATTGCAGGCGAGAAGTCTTGTTGTATCAGGAGAAGACCGGATCGTGATCGAGATCGGCAGAAGAAGAAAGACACAGAAAGAGGAAGCAATGGTAACCTTTGACGGCAGAAGTGCACAGGAGCTGGAAACAGGAGACCGTATTGAGATATATAAGGCACAGGAGACAACACAGCTGATCAGATTAAAGGGAAGAAGCTTTTACCAGGTTCTTCAGAATAAAATCGGCACGGCATAAAGGGTGGGTATTATAATGAAATTAAAAAGACATGAGAAGATTATTGAGCTGGTGAATAAATATGAGATTGAGACACAGGAAGAGCTGGCCTCCTTATTAAATCAGGCCGGTTTTCGTGTGACTCAGGCAACAATTTCAAGAGATATCCGTGAACTGCGTTTATCAAAGGTCAACAGTCATGACGGCAAGCAGAAATATGCAGTGATGTCCGTCAGGGATCGGGGACTCAATGATAAGCTGAGCAAAGTTTTAAAAGAAGGTTATATATCCAGCATGGAAGCATCCCATCTTGTTGTCGTGAAAACGGCTACAGGTATGGCTATGGCGGTGGCAACGGCACTGGATGCCATGGAACTTCCGGGATTTGCAGGATGTATTGCCGGAGATGACACGGTTATGTGTGCCCTTCACGCCGATGCGGATGTCGAGATGCTGTTAAGCAGGATCAATAAAGTCGTTAGTCAGTAGAAGAATAGAGGAGAAATATATGCTTCAGAATATACATGTGAAGAACATGGCGTTAATTGATGAGGCAGATGTTGATTTTGGAGATCATCTGAATATCCTGACAGGTGAGACTGGTGCCGGTAAGTCGATTATTATCGGTTCCATCAGTATGGCTCTCGGAGGTAAGGTCTCCAAGGATGTGATCAGAAAAGATGCAGACTATGCCCTTGTGGAATTAAATTTCAAAGTGAAGAATCCGCAGATTCTTGCAGAACTGGAGAAGCTTGAGATACCGCCGGATGGTGATGAAGTGATTATATCACGGCGGATCACAGGTACCAGAAGTGTGGCAAGGATCAATGGCGAGCTGGTGTCATTGGCGGTTCTCAGACAGGCAGCTGCGCTTTTAATTGATATTCACGGTCAGCATGAACATCAGTCCCTTTTACATAAAGACAAACATCTGGCCATTCTGGACCAGTTTTCCAGGGAAGAAATGGCACCTGTCAAAGATGCATTAAAAGACAGTTACAGGGAATATATGATATTGAAGAAAGAGATGGATGGGGCGATCACTGATGAGGGAAAGCGTCTCAGTGAGATTTCATTTCTTCAGTATCAGATAGAAGAGATAGAGAATGCCAATCTTCAGGATGGTGAAGAGGAGCAATTAGATAAAGCTTTTCGTAAGATGAGTCATGCAAGGCAAATGATGGAGAGTATTGCATCGGCCCATGGCATGACAGGCTATGAAGGTGCTTCTTCCGCCGGTGATCTGGTGGGAAGAGCACTTAGAGAGCTGTCATCGGTGGAAAAATATGATGAAGCCATCGGTAGTCTGATCAGTATGCTGACAGATATTGACGGCCTGTTGAATGATTTCAACAGAGAACTGGCGGATTATGAATCAGGTCTGACTTTTGATGAATCTGTTTATCATGAGACCGAAGACCGATTGAATCTGATCCAGCGATTAAAGTCCAAATATGGCAGCAGTATTTCAGAGATTCTTGCACATCAGGATCAATGCCAGGCGGAACTGGAGAAGCTTAATGATTATGAGAATTATCTGTCCGGTCTGCGTATGCGTTTAGATGAGGCAGAGGCGGAGCTGAAGGAACTGTCTGATCGTATCACAGCTATCCGTAAAGCCAATGCCGCTGTTCTTCAGGAGAAGATCAAAGATGCATTGGTCGATCTGAATTTTTTGGATGTGCAGTTTGAAATTCAGTGTACACCCCTTGGTCATTATACAGAAAATGGTCAGGACAGCATTGAATTTATGATTTCAACGAATCCGGGTGAAACGGTGAAGCCTTTGGGAAAAGTTGCCAGCGGCGGTGAATTATCGCGAATCATGCTGGCAGTGAAGTCTGTTCTGGCAGATGCGGATGCCATTGAAACATTGATCTTTGATGAGATTGATACCGGTATCAGCGGACGTACAGCCCAGAAAGTATCTGAGAAGATGGCAGTGATCGCCAGAAAACATCAGGTGATCTGTATTACCCATCTTCCGCAGATCGCAGCCATGGCAGATGATCATTATGTCATTGAAAAAAATACCATGGAACAGCGTACCATCACAGAGATCCATCATCTGTCCGAAGAAGCCTCCGTGGACGAAATCGCACGTCTGCTGGGCGGTGTGGAGATCACAGATGCAGTTATGCAGAATGCCCGCGAAATGAAAAATCTGGCGAGGTCAAAAAAATAGATTAAATCAAATAGGTTCATCACATACTAACAGGGAGTAATCAACTGATTACGTCCCTGTTTTATTTTTGATGGAAAGGTGTGTGGTGGTGTGGAACGAAAGAAAAAGTACAGGGTATGGCTGGTAGCGGCGTTGGTGGTTAATCTGATTGTTTTATCTGGTTTTATGATGCATTGGTACCGGGCGATGAGAAAGACGCAGGATCAGGGGCTGACGAAGGTTTCGGCAGATGTGGCTGACAGGCGGTATGTGATGCCGGTGGGGATGCCGGTGGGGCTTTATATTCATACGAAGGGTGTGATGGTGCTTGGAACGGGAAAGGTGGAGAGTCTGGCTGATGGGGTGATGGAACCGGCAAAGACGGTTTTCAGGAAAGGAGATTATATACTGAGTATTAATGGTACAAAGATTAGGAATACAAGTCAGGCAATGAGTCTGATTCAGGCCTGTAAAGGAAATATTCTTAATTTTGAAGTATTGCGGGAGGGGGAGAAAATCTGCCTGTCGATGAAGCCGGTGGAGACTGCAGAAGATGTTTATAAGATCGGTGTATGGCTTCGGGACGATACACAGGGAATAGGAACGATTACGTACGTTGATGCCAATCAGCAGTTTGCAGCCCTGGGACATGGCATAACAGATGCCGATACCGGAATTTTGATGGACATCAGTCATGGTATGGTTTACCGGTCCAATATATTGTCGGTTGTCAAGGGTTCTAAGGGAACGCCGGGAGAGATTGTGGGAACCATTGATTATCAGAAGAAAAACAGGATCGGCACCATTGATGATAATAGCGGATGCGGTATTTTTGGGACAATAGACAGCGGCTATCTGCCTTATGATGCATCAAAAGCCGTGCCGGTTGCTCATTCGGAGGAAGTAACGGAAGGACCTGTCACCATTGTCTGTACCGTGAATGGTGAAACAGAGAGCTATGAGGCTGAAATCAGTAAAATTGACAGGCACAATCGCGACCACAAAAATTTTGTCCTGCAGATTACGGATGAGCGTCTGCTGGCAAAAACAAACGGCATTCTTCAGGGGATGAGCGGCAGTCCGGTGATTCAGAATGGGAAGCTGGCAGGTGCGGTTACCCATGTCTTTGTTAATGAGCCTACTAAAGGATATGGCATTTTTGCCGAAAATATGCAGAAAGCGGAAGAATAAATGGAAAATAGATAATGTGGATTTCTTGTGGATTCAAAGGTTTTTCTGTGATAAGATAGTATTAGTTAGCGAATTCACAAGATATGTTATCATGAGATAGACCGGTATGAAAGAGATTGGCAGTCACGGAGGATTGACACAGCAATGAGTGAGGGAATGCATTGCCTAACAGGTGAAGCAAAGGATTATGAAGAATTGCGGGAGAGTTTGAAAGTACTCACCAAAGAAAGAAAACAATTGGAAGATGCCTTGGCAGAGGCAACTTTGAATAGTGAGATCATAGGAACGATCAGCAAGATTTATTGGCTGATCTACAGGATCGATCTGATAGAAGGAACGTATGAGGAAGTATCTGCAGCGCAGGAAACTCACAAATTAACAGGTAAAAAGGGCTATATCGCAGATATCCTCGATGAGCTGTTCAACAAGATTGTATCGGATGAGTACCAGCAGGTGATGCATGAATTTTGGGATATTTCTTCGCTGGCAGAACGATTAAAAGATACAGAAAGTGTAGCCATTGAATACCGGACCCAAAATGATTCATGGAACCGGGCAAGAATCATTGTGAAGAAAAGAGACAGTGAGGGCAATGCGACGAATGCACTGTATGTTGTCCGCAGAATCGATGATGAAAAGCAGAAAGAAATTGAATATAAGCAGCGATTAGTAGAAGCTGCGGAGGAAGCCAGACGTGCCAATCTGGCCAAGACAGATTTCCTTCGTCGAATGAGTCATGATATCCGGACGCCGATCAACGGTATTCAGGGCATGATAGCCATTGCCGAGCATTTTCAGGATGATCCTGGCAAACAAAAAGAATGCAGGGATAAGATCAAGGAGGCATCAGGATTTTTGTTGGATCTGGTGAACAATATTCTGGATATGAATAAGCTGGAATCAGGAGCTATTGAATTAGAGCACAGACCTTTTGATTTATTGGAGGTTTTGCAGGAAACAAAAGACATTATGGAAATGAATGCGAATCTTCATGGATTAAAGGTATTTGTTGATCATACTAAGATTGAGCATCATCATTTAATTGGCAGTCCGCTGCATTTGAAACAGATTCTGCAGAATATAGATGGCAATGCAGTCAAATATAACCGGGAGGGCGGTTCTATCTACCTTTCAACAGAGGAGTTAGGCTGTGAGAATGGCAAAGTGAGCTATCGCTTTATCTGTTCAGATACAGGCCGCGGTATGAGCAGAGGGTTTCTGGAACATGCTTTTGAGCCTTTTGCTCAGGAAGATACCAGTGCCCGGACGCTTATATGGGGACCGGACTGGGACTTCCCATCGCAAAGCAGCTGACTGAAATGATGGGAGGCAGCATTGAGGTTGAAAGTGAGAAGAATGTAGGAACAACCTTCAGGGTGACGATCCCATTTGACATTGATACAGATGATGATAGAGACAATAAGCCGGACAATGAAATTGCGGATGCAGACGTGTCCGGTGCCCAGGTTCTTCTGGTGGAAGATAATGCCCTGAATATGGAGATTGCCAGATTTATGCTTGAAAATGCAGGCATGGAGGTAACGACTGTTTTTAACGGCAAAGAGGCCGTCGATATTTTTGCGGCATCAGAAGAGGATCAGTTTGATCTGATTCTGATGGATGTGATGATGCCTGTGATGGATGGGCTGACGGCAGCCAGGACTATCAGAGGAATGAAGCGGGCGGATGCCGGCAAGATCCCAATATTTGCAATGACAGCCAATGCCTTTTCAGATGATGTGGAGGCAAGCAAGAGAGCGGGAATGAATGAGCATCTGTCCAAGCCATTGGATGAAACGAATATGATGCGTCTGATCAGACGTTATATTGCACGATAAAATTTTTATAACAGGGTGGTGACAAAATGTACAATGTTCCTTCGGAAAATAACGGAGAGCAAAGAAAAGAGACACTGGGAATAAATGATATTATCAGTGTCCTAGGCAATGAATTCAGCAACATTTATCTGGTAGATTGTGAAAGCCAGCAGATAGAGATTTATCGATATAAGAATCAGGCAGTCGGTGTCAAAGAAGTTTTACAGGAAAAGCAGCCTTACCAGGCAGCCATACAGAAATACATAGAGGAAAATGTTGTGTTGGAGGACCGGAAGAAAATGAACGTGGCTGCGGATTTTGAACATGTATGCAGTCAGCTTCGCAAAGTTCCTCAGTTCACAGTCCATTATCGGGTCAAAAGAGATGGGATACTTTCATATTACTATATGAAATGTGCCAGGATCGGAGATGCAGATACATTTCAGAGAGTCGTCTTTGCCTTTGCCAATGAAGATGCAGATGTGCATCGAAATGAAATGGAGAAAATCATACATGCCGACATTACAACCGGAAAGCGAAAAATACTGATCATAGAGGACAACGCCCTTAACAGGGAAATGCTGTGCGAGATTCTCAAGGATAAGTATGATATCCTTACCGCAGAAAACGGAGAAATCGGTTTTGAGATATTGGAGAAAAATTACAAAGCTTTGTCGGTGATTTTATTGGATATGCAGATGCCGGTGTGCGATGGAACAGAATTTTTGAAGAAAATCGGTGAGGATACAGCGCTGGCTTCTATTCCTGTGATCGTTATCACTGCAAGCAGTGATGAAGATGCGGAACTGACATGTCTGAATCTGGGAGCTTCGGATTTCATCAGGAAACCATATAATGCGGATATTGTCAAAGGAAGAGTTGACAATGTTATCAAGTTAAAAGAATCCACACTGATGCTGGCCGCAGTGGAGCATGATGAATTGACCGGACTTTATACCAAGCAGGTATTTCTGCATTATGCAAAGATGATCATGAAGGTTAGAGCAGATACGCCAATGCACTTAGTTGTGGCGAAGATCATTGATTTTAAATTGATCAAGCACATGTACGGCAATAAAAAAGCAGATGAGGTCATTGGTTATTTAGCGTCAGTATACAGCAATGCAATGGGTAATGGATTGGTTGCCAGAAAAGGCAATAATTCCTTTGTCGGCTTGTTCTGGGAAGATTATAAGACATTTGAACAAAAATTGAAAAATATCATTGATGAAGTGAAGGCCAATGCTCCGGTAAAAGGACTGAGGGTTAAATACGGGGTTTATAAGGACATCGACAAAGGTCTTCCTGTTTCGACAATCTGTGATTATGCCTCTATGGCAGAAGAATCCATTGCGGATAATTATGATTGTGATATGGCTTATTACACAGAAGAAATGGGACGCAAGCGGATCAACAGCCAGATGATAGAGAATGCTTTTGAATCGGCATTAAAAAATCATGAATTTGTTGTTTTTTACCAGCCAAAAGTAGATATTGATACGGAAAAAGTTGTTGGTGCAGAGGCACTGGTGCGATGGTACAAAGATGGCACATCCCTGATATCACCGGGA
>JBNMJG010000048.1:0-7557 GCA_050873705.1 Coprococcus sp.
ACCTGCACACTGTTCATAGGCTTTCGGTCCCAGCTTCGACACTTTCAGCAATTGTTTTCTGTTGTCAAACCGACCGTTTGCCTCCCTGTAAGCCACGATATTTTTGGCTACTGTTTTGCTGATGCCGGAAACATATTCAAGCAATGATGCAGAAGCCGTGTTTAAATCCACACCGACTTTATTCACACAGTCCTCAACGGTACCGGACAATACTTCTGACAGTTTCTTCTGGTTCATATCATGCTGGTACTGTCCGACACCAATGGCTTTTGGATCGATCTTGACCAGTTCAGCCAATGGATCCTGCAGTCGTCTTGCAATGGATGCCGCACTTCTCTGGCCGACATCAAAATTCGGAAATTCTTCCGTTGCCAGTTTGCTGGCGGAATAAACACTGGCGCCGGCTTCATTAACGATCACATAAGCCACCTTCTCAGGTATTTCTTTCAGGAACTCAACAATCACCTGCTCGGATTCTCTGGAAGCGGTTCCATTGCCAAGGGAAATCAAAGTAATCCCGTACTTCTTAACCAGTTTTTTCAGGACTTCTTTGGCCTGATCAATTTTTTTCTGCGGTTCTGTGGGATAGATCACAACTGTGTCTAAAACCTTTCCCGTCGGATCCACAACAGCCAGCTTGCAGCCTGTTCGAAATGCCGGATCCCATCCAAGAACCGTCTGCCCTTTGATCGGAGGCTGCATCAACAGCTGATGCAGGTTCTTTCCGAAGACTGTCATAGCCCCCTCTTCAGCCTTTTCTGTCAGTGCATTTCTTACTTCACGCTCTACAGCAGGCGCGATCAGTCTGCGATAACTGTCCTCCGCTGCTGCTTCCAGTATCGGTGTTGTATATGGATTTTTCTGATGGACAACCTGCCTTTTCAGCCATCCGATCAGAGATGCTTCAGGTACTTCAATGGTTACGTTGATAATTTTTTCTTTTTCCGCTCTGTTGATAGCCAGAATTCTGTGTCCCGCAATTTTTGATACAGGTTCTGAAAAATGATAATACATCTCATAAACAGATTTTGCCTGATCATCCTTTGCCTCCGACACAAGGCAGCCTTCTTTTTCAAACTGCTGACGGATCCACATACGGTAGGCTGCTGTATCCGCAATGTTCTCAGCCAGAATATCAGACGCACCTTCCACAGCCTCTTTGACATTGGCCACGCCCTTTTCTTCGGATACATAAGCTGCAGCTTCCTCTTCAACCGAATGCTTGAGATTCTGTGCCATTACAGCTTCCGCCAGTTTTTCCAGGCCTTTTTCTTTGGCGATCATAGCTCTGGTCCGGCGCTTTGGACGATATGGACGATATAAATCATCCACAACCACCTGTGTCTGAGCCTCTTCAATCTGTTTCAGCAAAGCATCTGTCATCTTTCCCTGATCCCGGATTGTTGCGATCACCTGCTGTTTCTTGTCTTCAAGATTTCTCAGATATACCAGGCGTTCATAAAGTTTTCTCAGTATTTCATCATTGAGTGCCCCCGTCTTTTCTTTACGATAACGGGCAATAAACGGAATGGTATTGTCTTCATCTATCAACTGTACCGCCGCCGTCACCTGCCATTTTTCAACACCAAGTTCACTGCTCAGTTTTGCTTCAATATCTATCATACTTCTCTCCTTATTGATTGTTAGATTCAATTTGAAAAAAGATGCAACAGGGCTGCAGCAAAATAATATTATTCTTGCCGCAGCCCCGATCACTTTTATTTATTATTTGTTAATTCATGAAAATACGTGCAATGAAGCCATTCAGCTGTGATTTCTTCTCTTCAAAATCCTTCACTGTCATTGGTTCTGTCACAAAACCATACTCATCCTTAACACCTTCTGCATGGCAGATGATCACATCACCAAATAAAGCTTTCACCTGATCCTCTGTGCCATTTTTCACACGAACAAAGAATCTGCTCTGATAACATTCATAATCAGAAAGATTCAGTTTCTGCGGCTGCCAGATGGTCATAATATGAGTGCCCATATGCTTGACTGCATCCACCACATCAGAAACAACTGCACTGGCTGTAGGAAGTTTGCCTGCACCCTTGCCATAGAACATCACATCACCCAATGCATTGCCTTTCACAAGGATGGCATTAAACACATCATTCACACTGTAAAGCGGATGATCCTCTGCAACCATCATCGGTGCAACAAGGGCAAACAGACCGCCTTCTTCTCTTCTGCTTGTTCCCAGAAGCTTGATACCCATATGCATCGCTTTGGCATATTTGAAATCTGTCTCTGTAATATGTGTAATTCCCTCTGTATGGATATCTTCATAATCCACCTGCTTGCCATAGGCCAGAGAAGTTAATATTGCAATCTTACGGCAGGCATCATAACCTTCCACATCTGCCTCAGGATGGCGTTCCGCATAGCCTTTGTCCTGTGCTTCTTTCAGAACGGCATCATAATCTGCGCCCTCTGTATCCATCTTTGTCAGCATGTAATTCGTTGTACCATTCAGAATGCCTGTGATCTCATCGATCTCATCTGCTGTCAGGGACTGATTCAATGGACGAATGATCGGAATACCGCCGCCGACACTGGCCTCAAAAAGGAAGTTAACATTCTTCTCATTGGCAATAGCCAACAATTCTGCACCATGCTTAGCCACCAGCTCCTTGTTGGAAGTTGCTACACTCTTACCTGCCTGAAGCGCTTTCTTGACAAATGTGTAAGCCGGTTCAACACCGCCCATCACTTCTACAACAATTTTCACATCCGGATCATCCAGAATCGGCTGATAATCATGCACAATCTTCTCCTGAATCGGATCTCCCGGGAAATCTCTAAGATCCAGGACATATTTTACATCAATCGCTTCACCTGCGCGCTTTGTAATTGTCTCACGGTTCGTTGTCAGAACCTCTACCACACCTGAACCAACCGTACCATATCCTAAAACAGCTATATTCACAATAATCTCCTCCTGCACTCAGACCTGTGCTGTGTCTATTCTCTTCCGAGTATTTTTATGTCATGAATGCCTTTCATGGCATTCAGTCTCTCCACAAGTGCAGAAAAATCTCCTGTTGTCGGCAAAACGTCGATACTCAATGTCAATGATGCCACACCATTGATGGGGATCGCCTGATGAATCGTCAGTATATTGGCGCGATAATCTGCAATCTTACCTAATATTCCCGACAACAATCCAGGCTCATCATCTAACTGTATGCTCAGTGTGATGGTCCGTCCATGGACATTCTCATGAAAAGGAATAATATCATCTTTGTACTTATAAAAAGAACTTCTGCTGATACCCGTGGCATCTGTTGCTTCCTGTACAGTCATCGCCTTCTCGGAATCGATCAGACGCTTTGCCTCCACAACCTTCAGTAAAACTTCAGGCAATGCCCGTTCCTTTACAATGTAATATTTGCCACTTTTATCCATAAAATCCACCTTTTGTTCGCATAGGAAATACACTTGTTTTTACTAGAACGATAGTAGCACAAATTATCCCCCATTGCAACTGTTTTATTGCTCCTGCGGCTGATTTTTTAAAAGATTGTTCCACTTCAGGTAAGCATTGATAAAAAGATCGATATCACCATCCATCACCGCATCCACATTACTGCTCTCGGCCCCTGTACGATGATCCTTGACCAGTTTATACGGCTGCATAACATATGAACGGATCTGACTTCCCCAGGCATTATCCTTGACCTCACCGCGGATACCCGAAAGCTTCTCCTGATTCTCCTGCTGCTTGAGAAGATACAGTTTTGCTTTCAGCATCTGCATCGCTTTATCTTTGTTCATATGCTGAGATCTTTCGTTCTGACACTGGACAACAATCCCTGTCGGCAAATGTGTAATACGAATCGCCGATGATGTCTTATTGATATGCTGACCGCCGGCACCGCTGGAACGGTACGTATCGATTCGGAGATCATCATCATTGATCTCAATATCCAGATCTTCTTCAATATCCGGCATGACATCGCAGGATGCAAAAGACGTCTGCCGCTTGCCCGCTGCATTAAACGGTGAAATACGAACCAGACGATGAATGCCTTTTTCACTCTTCATGTAACCATAGGCATTCTCACCGGCGATTTCAACAGTTACGGACTTGATGCCGGCTTCTTCACCATCCAGATAGTCCAGAACAGTCGTCGCAAAGCCATGCTTCTCAGCCCATCTTGTATACATACGGAACAACATACCGACCCAGTCACAGGCCTCCGTACCGCCGGCTCCGGCATGCAGTGTGACGATGGCATTGTCTCCATCGTATTCTTCTGAAAGCAATGTCTTAATTCTGAGATGCTCAAAACGTTTCTCGAAATCTGCCATGGCCTCCTGCACTTCCGGAATCAGAGATGCATCATTCTCTTCATAGCCCATCTCAAGCAGTGTTTCCACGTCTTCCCATGCTGTCTCCAGTCGATGGTACTCTTCAACTGTGTCTTTTAAATTCTTTAATTCTTTCATGGAGTTATTGGCTTTGTCGGCATTGTCCCAAAAGCCCGGTTCCTCCATCATACGCTCTAATTCTTCGATCCTTGACTTCTTGCCAGCCAGGTCAAAGTGAATCCCCCACTTCTTTTAATGGTACGGCATAGCCGTTCAGAGCGAATTTAATCTGATCGAATTCGACCACCAAAATCACCTCTTTCTATATGACAGGGTATTTTTACAAGCCCTGGTGCAAAATCGTGTCTGCAAAGCAGGCACGATTTTCGTTTAAATTCACGCCGGCCACATTACTGATTGCGGCCGCAGCAGTTCTTATACTTGATCGGACGTCCGTCCGGATAACACTTGCCGCATGGGCAAGGATCGTTCGGCTGGACTTTCTTGTTCTTTCTCTGAACAGGTTTCTTTGGACCTGAATCGTCCTTGTTGGTTCCTGTCACTTTCACTTCCTGTTTGCGCTCTACTTCCGGTTTCTTGCGGATGTGCAGCATGATCATCACAATATCCTTGGATATCGCTGCGATCATTTCATCAAACATCTGGATACCTGCATAACGGTATTCAACGACAGGATCCTTCTGTGCATAAGCCTGAAGAGAAATGCTCTGTCTCAGCTGATCCATATCATCAATATGGCTCATCCACTTATTGTCAATGACTTTCAGTAAGAAGACACGCTCTACCTCACGGAATGTCTCCGCAGAACCTGTTTCCTCTGTAATCTCCTGCTCTTTCTTCGCATACAGATCTTTGACCTGTTCTGTTACTTCATCAACCAGACGATCTATTGTATAGCCCTTATAATCATCCTTGCTCATGGATAATGGCTTAATCGGTGCAATCGGCAGTAATGTACGGTTCAAAAGCAGAAGGTTCCACTCTTCCGGTGCCTGTCCCTCATCAATTACATCATTGATCTCTGCCTTGATAACATCACCGATCATACGGACGATCTCATCATGCATGTTCTCGCCCTTTAATACACGGCGGCGTTCTTCATAAATCAGCTCTCTCTGCTCGTTATTAACCTGGTCGTATTCCAGCAGATTCTTACGAATGGCAAAGTTGTTGGACTCGATCTTCTTCTGTGCCTTCTCAACAGCATTGGAAAGCATCTTATGTTCAATAGCCATACCGTCTTCATGGGACAGTGCATTAAACACCTTCATCATCTTATCTGAACCAAACAGACGCATCAGATCATCTTCCAGGGAAATAAAAAATCTTGTATCACCCGGATCTCCCTGTCGTCCGGCACGGCCTCGCAGCTGATTGTCGATTCGTCTTGATTCATGACGCTCTGTACCGATGATCTTCAGACCGCCCAGTTCAGCCACACCGTCACCAAGCTTGATATCCGTACCACGACCGGCCATATTGGTAGCGATGGTTACCGCACCTCTTTCACCGGCATGGGCAACAATCTCAGCTTCCTTCTCATGGAACTTCGCATTCAGGACAGTGTGCGGAATGCCTTCTTTTCTCAGGCGATTGCTGATTTCTTCAGAGCCTTCGATGGTGATTGTACCAACCAGTACAGGCTGTCCCTTCTTATGTGTCTCAATGATTTCTTCGACAATGGCATTGATCTTCTCTCTGTGTGTACCGAAAACAAGATCATCATGGTCCACACGGATAACCTTCTTATTCGGTGGGATCTCGATAACATCCAGACCATAAATCTCTCTGAATTCTTCTTCCTCTGTCAGAGCAGTACCTGTCATACCGGCAGTCTTGTTGTATTTATTAAAGAAGTTCTGCAGAGTGATCGTAGCCAATGTGCGGCTTTCACGCTTAACCTCCACGCCTTCCTTTGCCTCAATTGCCTGATGCAGACCATCAGAATAACGGCGGCCAGGCATAATACGGCCTGTAAATTCATCGACGATCAGGACCTCACCATCTTTGACAACATAGTTCTTATCACGGAACATCAGATAATTGGCACGAAGCGCCAGTGTCATAACATGCTGGATCTCAAGGTTCTCGGCATCTGCCAGGTTGTTCAGATGGAAGTAATCCTCTACCTTCTTGACGCCCTGCTCTGTCAGGACAACATGCTTCTCTTTCTCGTTGACAATGAAATCACCGGTCTCTTCAACTTCCTCGCCCATCATGACTGTCATCTTGTTGATCTCGCCCTTACGTTCGCCCTTTGTCATACGTTTGGCCAGATAATCACATGTGCTGTAAAGCGCCGTTGACTTGCCGCTCTGACCGGAAATGATCAGAGGTGTTCTGGCTTCATCGATCAATACGGAGTCCACCTCATCGATGATGGCATAATTCAGCTCACGCTGCACAAGCTGCTTCTCATAGACAGCCATATTGTCACGCAGATAATCAAAACCAAGTTCATTGTTGGTCGCGTAAGTGATATCACACTGATAAGCAGCACGGCGTTCATCAGAATTCATGCTGTTCAAAATAACCCCGACACTCAGTCCAAGGAAACGATGGACGGCACCCATCCACTCTGCATCTCGATTAGCCAGGTAATCATTAACTGTAACAATATGAACACCCTTGCCTTCAAGTGCATTCAAGTATGCCGGCAGTGTAGACACAAGTGTCTTACCTTCACCGGTTTTCATCTCTGCAATACGACCCTGATGCAGGATCACACCACCGATCAGCTGTACTCTGTAATGACGCATGCCAAGAACACGGGTTGCCGCTTCTCTGACAACCGCGTAAGCTTCCACCAGAAGATCATCCAGTGTCTCTCCCTGGGACAGACGTTCCTTGAACTCATCTGTCTTTGCCCTCAGCTCTTCATCCGATAACTTCTCCATGGCAGGTCCCATGGCTTCAATTTTATCAACGATTGGATATACTCTTTTCAGTTCTCGTTCACTGTGTGTACCCATAATCTTGCTGAAAATTCCCATATAGTTCTCTCCTAAAATCACTGAATTGTGCGCCCGCTTATATTCTGCCTATCTCTCTGTCACGGCGCACCCGAAACGTGTCTATAACGAATTTATTCTAACACTATATATCGGCATTTGCAAATAAAAAAAGCGTAAAAAAACTGCCAGACCCATTTTGAGTCTGGCAGCTAAAATAAAATCTAGTTCTCTGGTTCGATCAGACCATATGTGTTGCCTTTTC
>JBNMJG010000049.1:0-7524 GCA_050873705.1 Coprococcus sp.
CAGCCTTGGATGTACGTGTTGCACCTGAAACAGAGTCCCAGCCATTGACAGTATCAGCGGTTGCCTCTTTGCCTTCCAGCAATGTCTTGATACCGCTCTTCTTATTATATGCCTTATTGAAGTAGCTGGCATTTTCTGAAGTATAACCGTCTCCAGGCGTTACAGTAATATCCGTAAATTTACCGTCGGCGACTGTCAGGGAAACTTCTACATCGTATTCTTCCCATTCATCTTCTTCGTCTTCTTCTGTTCTCGTTACATGAGCTGTTGCTTTATATGTGCCATCTTTTGCAACCTGTGCCCCTGTGACAGCAAATGCCGTTGTTGGGCAAACGCCGGCTGTCATCGCTGCGATCATCAGACCGGCAAGTGTCTTATTAATTAATTCATTCTTTTTCATATCGTCCTCCTTGTAAGTATGAAATGTGAAATAGAATTAGATTCCACTCTCCAGACTCCGCCATATGGATGTCTGAATGAAGCTTATATTAAAAATCAGCGTTAGCACACGCTAATCATTAATCCTTTTTATAGAGCTGTCTGCCCAAGGCAGCTCAGCCCCTTTTATATAATGTCAATCTATGCATATCTCTATATTCCCAACCAGATAAACAAACCGAGTAAAATCAGTGCTCTGATAATCGTGAAAGCGACTTCATTGCCTTTGATACCCGGCAATCCGCAGTGAATATTGGCACGCGGACAGGTGTCAATGCATTTCTGGCACTGGAAGCAGTCGCCGCTGACATCCAGTGATCCTGCCTCCGGCAGACCGATATCTGACGGACACTGCTTTGTGCAGGCGCTGCAGCCTTTGATGCACTGTTCCCGTTCTCTTCGAAGTGTAAAGAACGGAAGCACCGGCAGCCATGAGAAAACTGCACCCATCGGACATAAGAACCTGCAGAAAAATCTTTCCTGAAGTGCCATGCCGATCATGATCAGTATCAGCAGGACAATACCAAGAACATACCCGCCCAGCTTAAAGTTGAAGGCATGCAGCATTGAGAATACATCCCATGGGCTGTATCCCTGTGTCTGACTGTAAACACCTTTAAAGCAAAAGACCACAATCACGGCCAGGACAACATATTTCAGTATTGTCAGTTTTTCAGTTACTTTCTCCGGCAGTTTCACCGGCTTTTTCTTGATTTTTTTGCATACCCATACATACAGGGCATGCACAGCATCTCCAAAACTGCCGAATGCACAGGCAAATCCGCAGAAGAAACGCCCGAATACAATGGTGTACAGACACAGAACTATCAGCACTGACACAAAGGAGGTCAGACCGATTTTTTCTCCTGCACCTAATTGTGTGAATATATACTTAACACCGGCAAAGGCCGCTGTATAAGCTGATGGCAAAAACAGAAAATATAAAAGCTGTATCGCTGCTCTCAGCCATCTATGTATCTGTCTGCGCTGCTTTTTTGTAAGATTATGTATATCGAATTTGCTCATTTACTTTGCCGCCTCTTCCAGTGCCTGCATGACTGCATCTCTGATACCTGTGGAACTAAATGTTGCTCCGCTGATGGTATCCACCTCTGCACTCTGGGCATCTATGATTTTCGGAATGATATCCTCCGCCATGGAAAGATAAGCGCCATCCTCCTTTTCTGCTGATACAATATTGACAGCTGTAATAGAACCGCCTTCAACAGTCACTTCCACCTGAATGTCACCGCCAAATCCCTGAGCTGTGCCTTTCCATATGCCATCTGTATAAGCACCATCAGATGCCGCTGCATCCTGTGACTGAAGCACAGCCTGTTTATATAAATTGGCACTTTCCAGTTCTGCCGTCAATTTTGCGATCTGATCATCCTTGTCACGCAGCGTCAATACTGTATTGTATCCAATAAGCAGTGCTGTAATGACAAGCAGATTCACCGCCCGAACCCAAAATGTCTTCATCTCTACTTACCTTCCTCTGCCAGTTTTTTTGCTTCTTCCAGTGCTTTCTGACAGCCTTCGATGATGGCATTGGATGAGCAGGTCGCCCTTGCAACGGTATCAATGCCTTCAGGCATACCTTTCTCTGTTATCTGCGTCACAACACCGGTATATTTTGATGTTCCCTGGGCTGCCTTTTTGATATAGCTGTCATTATCACTGCTGCCATTGCCTTTGATATCTGTAATATCCGTAATTCGGTCATTCTCAATAGAAACTGTCATAGACAGATCATAGGCTTCAAAATCCTGATCTTCATCCGGTTCACATACAACAGACACTGTATAATCCCCTTCTGCATAAGTTCTGTCTGCCGGTTCTTCTGTCTCTGTCTCATCCGGTGCTTCCGGACGCTTCGCAGCTTCCAGTGCTTTCTGGCAGCCTTCGATGATGGCATTGGATGAGCAGGTTGCTCTTGTGACTGTATCGATGTCTTCAACAGTTCCTTTTTCTGTAATCTGAGTCACAACCCCCGGCAGCTTGGATGTGCCTTCCGCCGCACGTTTAATGTAAGTTTCATTGTCTTTAGCACCATCACCGGCCAGATCTGTGACCACTGTAATTTTGTCATTCTTGATATGTACTGTCATGGACAGATTATAAGCTTCAAAATCCTGATCCTCATCCGGTTCGCACACAACAGATACCCTATACTCACCATCGATATACTGGCTGTTTTCATTTGTTGTTTCGGTTTCTGTTTCTGTCTCAGTCTCTGTTTCGGTTTCTGTCGGTTTGGTTGTCTCCGGTTTCTTGCCCTCTGTGGCATCCTTGGCTGCCTTGAAGGCTTCTTTCAGTGCTTCCATGATACCATTGGAGCTGTAAGTTGCTCCTGATACTGTATCAATGCCCTTCAGATTGGTTGTCTGTTTTTTCAGTACTTCATTGATAATACTCTTTGCTCTGTTAAAGAACGCAGCATCGTCCTCACACTTTGTGATCAGGACCGCTTTAATTGTCTTATCCTGAATCACAACCGCCAGTTCTATATCTCCGGCATAACCTTCACCGGTTCCGTAGTAAATACCGTCCTTGTAAGGTACTTTTCCTTCCGGAATAGTTGTACTGCCGTTATTATTGTCATTGTTATTATTGTTATCGTCATTGCTGTCATCCGCATCACTGTCTGAGCCATTGACAGCCGCCTGTTTTAAAGCTGCGCGTACAGAATTGATAATACCTCTGGAACTGTAAGTTGCTCCTGATACTGCATCCACATTGGTACTTTGGGTACTGATGATATCTGAAATCAGTCCCTCTGCCTGTCCCATGAAACTGCTGTCATCATTGTGGCTGACCACACTGATATCACTGATCTGTCCGTCTGCGATCACAACCTTTACTTTGACCTCGCCATTAAATCCGGTACCGCTGCCATAGTAAGTACCGTCTTTCCATGTCTGATCAGAATCATCCACAGTATCTATAGTTGGTGAGCTCTGATTGCTGCTGCCTGATGAGGAGGCCGGTGCATTCGTATCCTGCTCACCGGTCAATGCATTTTTGACGGCACTGATAATACCATTGGAGCTGTAAGTTGCCCCTGAGACTACATCCACATCCAGTGTCTGACCTGCGATAATCTTGTCAATAACACCCTTTGCTCTGTTAAAAAATGCCTCATCATCCTGTGTACTGAGAATGTTGATCGCTGTAATGCTTTTGTCTTTGATTTCTACAGAAACAGAAACAGTTCCTGCAAAACCTGTACCGCTGCCCTTGTAAATACCATCGGCCAGATCAAAATTTCCCTTTGCCTGTTTTGTTTCTTCTGTTTCCTGCTTCTTCTCCTTAGCAGCTGTCTCAGCTGTCTGAACGGTTTCCGGCTGCTCCACATCATAAACAGGTGCTGCATAGCCTTTTAATGATGTTCCGACACAGGCTGCAATCAGCACAGTCGAAAGAATCGGCATATATCCGCCAAGTTTTTTCCAAAATTTCATTCTCAGTCATCCTTTTCTACTATGTTCACATCTCTGTCAGAAGTAAAACTGTCTTTAATACCTTCTGAAACATAAAGCTGCTCATCATCTGTCAGTAAAATCATATCAAATTCATCACTATGTGCTCTCCAGTAATCAATCGCTTTATCCTTTCCCATGACAAACAATGAAGTGGAAAGTCCATCCGCAAGTGTACCGTCTGCGCTGACAATAGTCACCGAAATCAATCCATTCTCTGCAGGATATCCTGTTGCCGGATCGATGATATGATGATAGGTCACACCGTCTTTTTCAAAATAACGCTCATAACCGCCGGAAGTGATGATAGCTTTGTCTTTTGTTTCAAGAACTCCCAGGTATTCATCTTCCGCATCCGGACTCTGAATGGCCACACGCCACAGGCTGCCGTCCGGTTTTGTCCCAAGTACCTGTGCATTGCCGCCAAGATTGACCAGACCGCTTGTCACGCCTTTTTCCTTATAAATATCCATAATTCTGGAGGATGTATAACCCTTGGCAATACCTCCGAAATCTATCTGAACGCCTTTTTCTTCAAAGTTTACATCCGCAGTGGAAGAATCATATTCAATCAGCGAAGGATCTGCCAGCTGAAGCAATGATTTTAGTGTGTCCTCATCCGGCACCTGATAATTGCCGTCCGTGAATCCCCAGGCTTTCATCACCGGGTAAATTGCAACATTAAAAACGCCGTCTGTGCTCTTATAAAGTTCCAGAGAGCGTTCCATTAATGCTGCACCATCCTCTGAAAAATGGCCGCCATTGTTGGCATTGATCTGCGCAACTTCACTGTCCTCATTGCCTGTTGAAAGCAATGCATCCAGCCGATTAATTTCATCAACGGCCGCATCAACGGCTGCATCGCCATTTGGTCCATACGCCTTCACAGTCATATAGGTATCCATAGCAAAAACATCTCTGACTGCTTCTGTATCATCAGCTGCAGTTTCTGAAGTCAATTCCGAAGATGTGGAAACGTTTTCAGAATTCACCTCAGAAAAGGAAGTTTCCGTCACTGCAGAATTCTTTCCCGAACAAGCTGTCAATATAAAAGCAAAAGATGATATCATAATAATTCTTATTATCTTTTTCATACATGTAATCCTTTCCTAAGGTTAGGCTCTACTAACGTTAAGTATTTTATCGTGTAAAAAAAAAGCTGTCAATCAAAAAAGCCTTATAAATAAGGCTTCTTAATGATAAATTATCTTAATAGAATTTAGTTATCAAATTTTCTCATTTACTTTCAGTTAGTTGAAAATAACTATCAATAACAGGAGTGTAAACTGTTTTCATTTAATACTCTTAACCATTTCTTATCCGTATCCTTGACTTCATGTTACATGCTCCTATAACGCAAAAAAAGCCCTGCGGCCAAAGCCACAGGGCAAACATATTCAAAATATGAAATTATGCGTTTAATTTCTTGATTTCGCTGATCATGATAGGAATGATTGTGAACAGGTCACCAACGATACCATAATCAGCTACATCAAAGATAGGAGCTTCTGAATCTTTGTTGATTGCAACGATACAGTCAGATCCAGAAATACCAGCTGCATGCTGGATAGCACCTGAAATACCACAAGCGATGTACAGCTTAGGACCTACAGTCTTACCTGTCTGACCTACCTGATGAGCACGTGGAATCCAGCCTTCATCAACAGCTGCACGGGAAGCACCAACTGTAGCGCCCAGTACATCTGCTAATTCACGGATAACATTGAAGCCTTCTTCTGAACCTACGCCACGACCACCGGATACGATGATTTCAGCTTCTTCAAGGTTAACAGCTTCAGCAACTTCTTCGATTCTCTTGATCAGTTTTGTTCTGATCTGATCAGCTGCTACATGAATGTCTTCACGTGTGATTGTGCCTTCTTTGCCTTCAACCAGTTCAGGTTTCTTGAATACACCTGGACGAACTGTACCAAGCTGTGGTCTGTTGTCCGGGCAAAGGATCATAGCCATCAGGTTGCCGCCGAATGCAGGACGTGTCCAAACCATGTTGCCTGCTTCTGCATCATAGTCAAGACCTGTACAGTCAGCTGTAAGACCTGTATTCAGATCACAAGCCATCTTAGGACCAAGGTCACGGCCGTTGTTTGTAGCACCGATCAGGATTGCTGATGGTTTATATTTGTCAACAAGTGTCTTCATAGCGATGCTGTATGCATCTGTTGTATAGTTGTAGTATTCGTCGCCTTCAACGAGGATTGCTTCGTCAGCACCGTATTCGATTGCTTTCTTAGCGATATCTTCAACCTTACCGCCGATAACAACTGCAACAAGATTAGCACCCATCTTATCTGCAAGTTCACGACCTGGTTTCAGGAGTTCATAGCCAACTGGCTTTACTTCGTTCTCTTCTGTCTCAACAAATACCCAAAGATTCTTATATTCTTCAAAGCTCATGCCCATATCCTCCTTACAGTACTTTGGCCTCAGTAAGAACTTCAACAAGTTTAACTGCTGATGTTTCTACTTCGCCTTCGTCAACGATTACACAGTTCTTATTCTTCACTGGTGTAAAGGTCTTTCTAACCTTTGTAGGGGATCCTTTAAGACCGCAGCGAGTCAGGTCGATATTAGGAATATCTTCTGATGTGATAACAGTGATCTCTTTTCTCATAGCTGCCATCTTGCTCTTGATAGTTGGATATCTAGGATCAAATTCAGTCTTAACAACTGTTACGATAGCCGGTTTCTGAACAGAAATCATATCATAACCTTTGTCGCTTTCTCTCTTAACGATGATATCGTCGCCTTCAACAGTAACTTCTGCTGCATATGTAACCTGAGCCAGACCCATATGTGCTGCGATTTCAGGACCAACCTGACCTGTATCACCATCGATAGCCTGTTTACCAGCAAGGATGAGGTCAAATTTGCCATCTTTTTCTTCGATAGACTGGATAGCGGAAGCTAAGATGTAGCTTGTAGCCAGTGTATCGGAACCGCCGAACTTTCTGTCGCTGCAAAGGTATGCTTTGTCGCCGCCAACTGCGAGACACTCTCTTAGTGCATCTTTTGCCTGATCTGGACCCATGGATAATAATGTGATTTCTGTGCCTGGGTTAGCATCTTTGATTCTTGCTGCAACTTCAAGAGCGCATGCATCAAAAGGATTGACAATACTTGGTACACCTGCACGAATCAGTGTATTCGTTACTGGATCGATCTTAATCTCTGCAGTATCAGGTACCTGTTTTACACATACTAAGATTCTCAAAATAAATACCTCCTTATTGTACGTAAAGCTTCTTTCATATGTATTCATACGAGAATATAACTACGCTATGAATCTTCAGAAACGCCACTACATACATCCTACACGGTTTAGATTGTTTTGTCAAGATTTTGACCAACTTTTCAACGTTCCAAAAAGTACGCGAATTATTCCTAAAATTCATTTTTCCGGCAGGATAATCCAAAATATTTTGTACAAAAAACACAGATGTTTTTCATTTTCAATTCAATCATTGGTGTATTCCCAATCAACTCAGTAATGTTTTTAGCAATCATATATATCATCCTCCCTTATCTCATATTTATTGCCACTTTTTTCAACTACAAATTTTTTTACTAATGGTATCTTGTGAAA
>JBNMJG010000050.1:0-7435 GCA_050873705.1 Coprococcus sp.
CCCGTGCGAAGTGCTCCGGCGCGAAGGTCGGAATGCCCTCATAGCGGAACTTCTTGCCCGGCATACAGATCGTATCTCCAATCGAGAAAATACCCGGATCAAAGACGCCGATGATATCTCCGGCGTAGGCTTCACTGATAACTTTACGTTCCTGAGCCATCAGCTGCTGAGGCTGGGAAAGGCGGAGCTTTTTCTTGCCCTGTACACGATAAACTTCCTTGTCAGCGTCAAACTTACCGGAACAGATACGCATAAAAGCGATTCGGTCACGGTGCGCCTTGTTCATGTTGGCCTGGATCTTGAATACAAAAGCTGAGAAGTCCGGGCTGAAGGTATCGATGAGGCCGGCGTCAGACATTCTAGGAAGCGGAGAGCTCGTCATTTCCAGGAAGTAATTCAGGAAAAGTTCAATACCGAAGTTATTCAAAGCAGAACCAAAGAAGACAGGTGAGAGCTGACCCTTGGAGACAAGGTCCATATCCAGTTCATCGCTGGCACCGTCCAACAGCTCGATGTCATCTACAAGACGTTCATAAAGCTCTGTGCCGAGTTCCTGTTCCAGTTCAGGAGAATCCATGGTCAGATCCTTGTCAGAGGCAGCCTTCATACCGTTGTTATTCTCAGTGAAAGCATGGATATGACGTGTCTGACGGTCATAGACGCCTTTAAATTCCTTACCGCTGCCAATTGGCCAGTTGATCGGGCATGTATGGATACCCAGGACAGATTCGATATCTTCCATCAGATCAAAAGGATCCTGGGCTTCACGGTCCAGTTTGTTAATAAATGTAAAAATCGGAATGTGGCGCAGAACGCAGACTTTGAAAAGCTTGATGGTCTGTGCCTCAACACCCTTGGATGCATCAATGACCATGACAGCGGAGTCAGCGGCCATCAGTGTACGGTAAGTATCCTCGGAGAAATCCTGATGTCCCGGTGTATCCAGAATGTTGATACAATAATCTTTATAGTTAAACTGCATAACGGAAGAGGTAACAGAAATACCTCTTTCCTTCTCAATTTCCATCCAGTCGGAGACAGCGTGCTTTGCTGTTTTCTTTCCTTTTACGGAGCCGGCCAGATTGATGGCACCGCCATAGAGCAGGAACTTCTCTGTCAATGTCGTCTTACCGGCATCGGGATGAGAAATAATTGCAAATGTACGGCGTCTTTCTATTTCTTTTTTAAAATCAGCCATTTTAAATCCTCCATTCAATCTCTGATATTTTAGCGTGAACAGGGCCACCTTGTCAAGAAAAAGGCGGATATCCTTGCAAAATAGCGATTTTTACGGTATATTAGACGAGTAAACACTTTTTACCATAAAGGAGGATGAGCCAATGGCAAAAATCGCTATTGTGACAGACAGTAACAGCGGCATCACCCAGGCAGAAGGAAAGAAGCTTGGCGTTTATGTATTACCGATGCCTTTTGATATAGATGGACAGCAGTATTTTGAGGATATTAACCTGACGCAGGAGCAGTTTTATGAAAAACTGACTGGAGATGCGGATGTATCAACATCCCAGCCGTCACCTGATGCAGTCATGTCCCTGTGGGATGATCTTTTGAAGAATCAGGGGTATGATGAGGTTGTCCATATTCCGATGTCAAGCGGACTCAGTAGTTCCTGTTCCACAGCCATGATGCTGTCTCAGGACTATGACGGCAAGGTTCAGGTTGTGGATAACCAGAGAATTTCCGTGACCATGAAGCTTTCTGTACTGGATGCTATGAAGATGGGAGAAGACGGGCTTTCAGCGGCAGAGATCAAGCGGATACTGGAGGAGCAGAAGTTTGATTCCAGTATTTATATTATGGTGGATACGTTGAAGTATCTGAAGAAGGGCGGACGTATTACGCCGGCAGCAGCGGCCCTTGGTACACTTCTCAGACTGAAACCGGTTCTGCAGATCCAGGGTGAGAAGCTGGATGCCTTTGCCAAAGCCAGAACCGTGAAGCAGGCCAAGAGGATTATGCTTGATGCGATTCACAAGGATATCGAGACCCGTATGGGCGGTGAGGCGAATATGGACAATCTCCACATTGCAGCTTCCTATACACCGGGGGAAGGCGTTGAACAGTGGCTTGAAGAAATCCGTAAGGAATTTCCGGACAAGGAGATTATGGCAGATCCCCTTTCATTAAGTATATCCTGTCATATCGGACCGGGCGCTCTGGCTGTGACAGTGACAAAGAAGACGGAATATTAGAAATGCGTACATATACTCATGTGGTACATGATCTGACACCCGTTTATGATGAGCATTCGCGGATATTGATACTTGGTTCGCTGCCTTCGGTGAAATCCCGGGGGCAGTTTTTTTATAACCATCCGCAGAATCGTTTCTGGAAGGTGCTGGCGGCGGTGACAGATCATGCCCCTTTAGAAAATGTTGAAGAAAAGAAACAATTTTTGCTGGAGCATCATATTGCCCTGTGGGACGTGATCGCCAGCTGTGATATTATCGGTTCCAGTGACAGCAGTATCAAAAATGTTGCGGCCAATGATATCGGCAGGATCCTTTCGGAAGCACCGATCCGGCAGATATTTGTCAATGGTCAGACAGCTTTTAAACTCTATAAGAAATATGTACTTCCGGAAACCGGAGTAATGCCTGTCTGCCTGCCCTCCACCAGTCCGGCCAATGCAGCCTGGAATATGGAGAAACTGACAGAGGCATGGCAGGTGATTGTCAGAGAATCGTAAGGTTTCATCCGTTGTTTTCAACTGGTATAAATGTTATAATTTTGTTGTGATATGAAGACAAATGTTGTGTTTTTGCACATGGAGAAAGGAAAAGGGGAAGTATGAAGAAGAGAATTATCAGTATGATGACAGTTGGCATTTTGGCAGTGTCTATGCTTGCAGGATGCGGCAGCAGCAAGGTAACGGCAGTATCCCTGTTAGAGGATGTTCAGAAGAAATGCGATGGTATGAAGTCTATGGAGACCCATACGACAGCTGATATCACAATGGATTCAACAACACTGGGCGGTTCTATGGATATGACCATGGATATGACCATGCAGACAACCACGGATCCGGTGGCCAATTATATGAAGGGCAGCATCGGTATTCTCGGACAGACACTTGATATGGAGAATTATGTGATTGTCAATGATGATCAGATTGATTCATATACAGGGATGTCCGGTGAATGGGTCGTTCAGAAGATGGATTATGACAAGGATTCTGTGGAGAAGATCAATGCTGCAGCAGAAGATCTGCTTAAGAGCAAGGATTCTCTGAAGCTGGCAGATAAGACAGAAGATGTAGGTGGAACAGAAGCTTACATCATTACAGGCAGTATTTCAGGTGATGATGTGAAGAACCTGATGGGTTCCATGGAGAGCACCCTTGGCAATCTGACGGGTGACACAGATATGGATTTTGGAGATATTTCTGTTGATTTTACTTACGCCATCAGCAAGGCAGATAAGAATCCGTTGTATATGGATATGACTTTCAACGGAATGACAGCCGGAGAAGGCGATGAGCAGGTGACATTTAGCAAGTTTAATATGAAGATGGAATATACAAACTTTGACACAGTAGATGCAATCACAGTTCCTCAGGAAGTCATTGATTCAGCAACAGATATCAGTGATTACATGAACCAGCTTCAGAATGAGACATCTACGGACACGGAGACATCTGCAGAAACAGAGACTCAGACTGAGAGTGAATCCGCAGCATAAATCCGATCAAAGGATTTGAAAAAGGTCTTCAATATAAGAATAACCGGGCAGCTTAATCTGTCCGGTTATTTTTGCGTTTGCATTTCTGATCATACATGGCGTCATCTGCTTCCTGAAGAATGGCCTCAATGTGAAGGTCACCGTGACCTGATGGAATTTCTACAATCCCGTAGCTGAAACTCTTGGAATAGTAGGTTGTTGTATCGCTGATGAAATCCGATAGAATAGCATCTAACTTTTCCTGGGCAACTTCTATTGGACAATGCTGAAGAATAATACAAAATTCATCGCCGCCGATACGGGCAAAAACATCTTCCTTACGAATATGATTCTGAACAGTCCTTGCAAAGAAGGAGAGATACCAATCACCTTCAAGATGACCGAAATTGTCATTGACATATTTCAGATGGTCAAGATCACAGTAACAGAAAACAAGGGGCTCATTGGTATCAAGCAGTCGTTGGGTTTCTTCGTGGAAATAGGCTCTGTTGCCGATCTTGGTTAACATATCCTGATGGGCTTCCAGCCGCTCTCGTTCAGCCTCTTCCCTGAGAAAGAGTTCGCGTTCTTTAAGCTGGGCAGTCATGGTATTGAAAGCTTCTGAAAATTCACCAAGATAGGAAACTGTCTGGGAATAATCTCCTTTAGCTACCTGCTTGGCCTGCCATGTGAGATGATTCAGATTAGAGTGGATATTCTTGAGATTCTCGCAGAGAAGATTATCTCTGGATGGTGTAAATCCGGAGAGGTTTCCCTTTGAAAGGGCAGCAGAATAATCCTTCATCTCCCGTACTGCCTTGTCAAGATATTGAAGCCCCATGCCAAGCTTCTGGTAGGGGGCATCCAGCTGGGAAATATCAAGGGGTTTTACCTTCTGATCGTAGAGGATACTCCTAAGATATTCAAATAATAAATTGCAGTTTCTTTCTTCGTTGTTTGTTTCCATAGAATGGTCCTCTAGTCATCCGGTTCATCGACTTCAGCTCGAAAACGGCAGACACGGTCTCCGGTTGCCCAACAGTCGATTTCAGTTGCGGTGTATTCTTTGTTGGAATAAACAGACAGAATACCGGCAATGAAACCTTCGTCATAATTGCAGACAGTTTCACCAAGAACAGGAAGACCGGAGCAGTCTGCATCTTCTGAAACGGTCAGGATAATGCGTCCATTTGCTTCGTCGACATCTTCAATTCGCAGAACACCGATTTTTAATTCCTGCATTTTATTTTGAAGTTCGCTGACAAAAAGGTCCAGCGGCTGATTGAGATTCAACATATGTCTGGCGAAGTATTCTCCGGCTTTACGTCCGGCTTTTCTGAAAATATCAATCTGTTCATCCTTGCCGAAACGGCGGATCAATTCGTCTTTCAAAGAGTATTCGAGCAGACGATAAACAAGTACAGGAAGTTCGTCGCCGAGATTTCCGCGGCTGTCTTCATTGTATTGTAAGTAGTCTTCAAACGAAATCGGTTTTGTATTTGCAAGAAAAATGTTATCTGTCATTCTCGATATCCCCCTTTGTGTATAGACAAAATAGCATGTTATTTCAATTATAGCATTAAAACGACAGATATTCAATTGTATTTGTCTGTTTTAACTGAAAATTCACGTTTTTTCGATGGTTATTTGTGAATCCTATATATTATAGTAAGAAATTGCATAAATTACCTTTTGCTTTCGCATACTACCTAGTATAACAGACATGAAAATCTTTCATCTTTAAGAAGGAAACAGGAGGAATGGATGTCATGAAAGCAACAGGTATTGTCAGGCGAATAGATGATCTTGGAAGAGTGGTTGTACCAAAGGAAATCAGGAGAACTTTGAGAATCAGGGAAGGGGATCCGCTGGAAATTTATACAGACAGAGAGGGTGGGATTATCCTTCGAAAGTATTCTCCAATCGGTGAACTGAGTCAGTTTTCAAAACAGTACGCGGAAGCACTGGCACAAAATACGGGATATATTGTCAGTATTACAGACAGAGACCAACATATTGCCGTGGCCGGTACAGGGAAAAAGGATCTGTCCCAGAAGGCGATCAGCCGGCAGTTGGATACATTGATGAACCAACGGGAAAATCTGCTGGCTGTCAAAGGAGAACGGAAGTTTATTCCCATCACAGAGGCCGGCGGAGAAAATTATACAGCCCAGGTGATTTATCCTATTATTGCAGAGGGAGACGCCATCGGCACCGTTATTCTGACGACAAAGGATGAGAAAGTGCGGATGGGTGAGATGGAGATGAAACTGGCTGCTTCAGCTGCCAGCTTTCTCGGAAGGCAGTTGGAACAATAAGAAAAGGAAGGGAAACAGGCGGCACAGGCAAAATTGAGGAGCTAAAAATCCCTTGAATTTAACCTGTGCCATTGCTATAATCAGAAAAGAAATTTCTTGAACAGAGGAAAAGGCAATGAGTGAGAACCAATTATATTTTGCGCCCATGGAGGGAATTACAGGCAGCATTTACCGAAGAGCCCACCATAGGATATTCGGCGGTGTGGACAGATATTATGCACCGTTTATATTTACCAATCCAAAAGGAAAAATCAGCAAAAAAGATTTACTGGAAATTGCGCCGGAGTACAATGTGGGATGTCGGGTTATCCCGCAGCTTTTGTCAAATTGTTCTGAGGATTTTATAGCCACAGCCCACACATTAAAAGGCATGGGGTATGACGAGGTAAATCTGAATCTGGGATGCCCGTCGAGTACCGTGGCATCAAAGGGACGCGGGTCCGGATTTCTTGGAGAAAAGGAGGCGCTGAGAGCTTTCCTGACAGAGATTTTTGATAAAACAGATATGAAGATTTCTTTGAAGACAAGAATCGGATTGAACAATGCGGATGAGTTTGATGACATCCTTGACATTTATCAGGACTTTCCGGTGGAAATGCTGATTGTGCATCCGAGAATCAGACTAGACTATTACAGTGGTAAGCCGGATTTGGAAGCCTTTGAGAAAGCCAGTGCCCGGATGCCTTTTCCTGTTTGCTATAACGGGGATATATTTACAGCAGCAGATTACGGACGTGTCAGTGAAAAATATTCAGATATCCGTCATTGGATGATGGGCCGGGGACTTTTGTCTAATCCGGCATTGTGCCGTGAAATCCGGGGCGGGGAGTGTGCATCCCGGGAAGAACTGGCGGATTATTATCATACAATGCGGGATGAATATGAAGTTCGGCTGCAGGGAAATAAGAAAGTCGTTTTTCTGATGAAGGAATTCTGGCATTATATCAGTTGGATACTTTCAGAAGAGGATCGACAGGAAATAGATGTGCTGATGCATCTGAGAGATGGGGCGGAATTCTTTAGGAAAGCGGAAGAAATTGCGGCAAACTGTACCGTGGTGAAAGGGCAGGGCTTTCATTCTGAGATGGAAGTACATAAGTTTTAGGGTAAATGACAGTGTAATAAAAGGACGGTGGAAGCCGTCCTTTTATTTGTTGACATCAATATAGCTGTAAAGCGTATATTTGGAGATGCCGAAAAAGTTTGAAATTTTGTCTCCGGATTTTGTAATGAGAAAGGCACCGGCATCATTCAGAAATTGAATGGCGCGCACTTTATCATCCTTGGTCATCATGGCCACCGGTTTGCCGACCAGGGTAACAGACTGGCGAATCAGATCTTCCAGCAGATCATTCACATTCTGAGGGATGCTTTCAGGTTCCTTCTTGTCATCCTCGTTGGCAACCAGGGATTTCAGCGCCTGTTCAGCCAGCAGC
>JBNMJG010000051.1:0-7250 GCA_050873705.1 Coprococcus sp.
TCTATGGAGCATTTATTTTATCTGCCTAAGGATACGATCTTTCAACTGGAACGGATCTGCCGTGAGAATCTTATATCAAGAGACAAGGATATTCTTTTACAGGAGAGTGAAAAGGGAAGATTCAAAAACAGTGAAGAACTGGCGTCTCTTGAGAAAAATCTTTTCAGGGAAAAAGTCGTGCCATGGGAGAATGTTCCGGAGAATATCCGAGCTTATGGATTAGCGACGCCCAATGAGGAGATGGGCTATGCAGCCATGAAGATTCATGAATATGTATCTGCCAAAAATTATCGCTATAGAGACATTGCTGTGGTGGCCAGTGATATGAATCTTTATCGCGGCAGTGCACAGTATTGGTTTGATAAATACCAGATTCCGTGTTTCTTTGATGGCAGACGCAATATTTCAGGCAACATGATGATCGAATGGCTGCGTTCTCTCTGCGGTATTTTTGTTCAGAAATACAGTTATGCCGCTGTTTTCAGATATATCAGAAGCGGATTATCCGGTATTGAAGAAGAAGAGGCGGATCTCCTGGAAAATTATGTGCTGGCCCTGGGTATACGCGGTCATGCCAAATGGGCGAAAGTCTGGACGGCCAAGATGCAGGGAATGACGGATGAGGAGCTGGATAAGATCAACGGCATCCGGGAACGTCTGATTCTGCCTATGGAGGAATTGGATAGTGTGAGCCGGAATAAAGAAGCAAGAAATGTTGATTTTATGCGGGCACTTTATCGTTACATGCAGCATTTGTCAATACGCAGGCAGTTAGAAGCGTGGACTTCTTTTTTTGAAAGCAGGGGTGATCTGTCAAGGGCCAAGGAATATGAGCAGATTTATGATGTTGCCATCAGTCTTCTGGAGCGAATGTATCTGATTCTGGGCGAGGAACCTCTTTCAATACAGATATTTTCAGAGGTGCTTGAAGCAGGGATCAGCGATGTTCGAATTGGTATCATTCCGCCGGGACTTGATCAGGTGACGTTTGGCGATATCCGGCGTACACGACTGGAAGACGTCAAAGTGTTGTTTTTTGTGGGCATGAATGATGGACTTGTACCGCTTGTGGAAAATGGCGGAGGACTTCTGACGGAGATTGAGAGGGGAAAGCTGGCAATGCATCATATTCATCTGGCGCCCAGTGTCAGAGAAAACACATGTACAGAACAGTTTTATCTCTACATGAATATGACAAAACCGTCGGAACAGTTGATTTTGACCTGGTCAGAGCAGGATGCTTCCGGCAAAGAAAAGAGGCCTTCTTCCATCCTGAACCGGATCCTGAATGTTTTTCCTCAAATGAAGCTTCAGAGAGTTCGTATGAATGAGGAACAGAATACAGATTTCTGGCATAATTATCAGTTCTTGATCCGAGGGTTGCGGGAAATCAGTGAAAACGGACAGATTCCGGAAAATTGGCAGGAAGTTTATGACTGGTTTTACAGCAATCCGGAGTATAAGGAGAAAACCCGACAGCTGGTGGAGGCTGCTTTCTATCATTATACGGGGGATCCTTTATCCCAGGCGGCCGTGAAAGCTGTTTACGGCGGTCAGCTCACCGGCGGTGTCACGATGCTGGAAAAATATGCGGCCTGTGCTTATGCACATTTTCTTTCTTACGGGCTGCATCTGAAGGAGCGAAAGATTTATCAGGTACAGGCACCGGACATCGGCATGATTTTTCATCAGGCAATTGAACGTTTTTCTCTGAGGATAGGAAGAAGCGGTTATCAATGGCGGACGATTCCGGATGAAACAAGAGATCGTCTTGTGGAAGAATGCGTGGAGAGTGTTGTGCTTGAATATAATCACTCAGTCATGCAGGACAGTATGAGGGCGCGGTATCTTACAGAGAAAATTATGCGTATGACAAAGCGGACGATATGGGCTCTGCAGCAGCAGCTGAAGAAGGGGGATTTTGAGCCTGTTGGCTACGAAGTGCGTTTTACAACAGAACTTGAGAATCATCATATGCACCTTTCCTACGGTGATCGTGGTGTGATGACCCTCAATGGCAAAATTGACCGAATGGATCTTTGTGAAGAGGATGAGAAGGTCTTTTTGAAAATTATTGATTACAAGTCAGGAAGTACCAAATTTGATCTTACATCTGTTTTTCATGGCCTTCAGCTTCAGCTGATGGTCTATATGAATGCTGCCTGTGAGGAACAGCGGCGGAAAGATCAAAAATGCATTGTCATTCCGGCGGGTATTCTTTATTATCACATTGATGATCCACTGGTGGCATCCCCAAATTTTCAGGATTTTGCCGGGGAGCAGGATGATGAGACAGCAATTCTTGAGCAGCTGGCGGTGGATGGCCTTGTGGTGGATGATACGGAGATCATTCATCATATGGATCAGCATCCGGAGATGCCGCCGAAAGTATTGCCGGTGACATTAAAAAAGGACGGCTCCTTATCGGCATTGTCGAGTGCTGCACCGCCTGAGAATTTTGAAATATTATCATGGCATGTGAAACGAAGGACCAGACAGTTGGGAGAACGTATTTTTTCAGGTGATATCAGTGTTTATCCTTATCGTTATGGACAGAAAAAAGCCTGTGATTACTGCAGTTTCCAGGCTATCTGTGGATTTGATCCGTCTTTTGAAGGCTTTGACTGGCATCGACTGAGAAAAATGAAAAAGGATGAAATATGGCAGATGATCAGAAAGGAGGCGGGAGAATGAGTTTTCAGTGGAGTGAAAAGCAGCAGGCAGTTATCGATGCACGAGAGTGCTCAGTGCTTGTCTCTGCGGCAGCCGGATCAGGCAAAACGGCAGTTTTGGTAGAAAGGCTGATACAGCAGCTGACGGACAAAAAGCATCCGGTGGAGATTGAACGCCTTCTTGTGGTTACATTTACCAATGCAGCCGCCGCTGAGATGAGGGAACGAATCGGGAAGGGCCTTGATAAAAAACTGCAGGAGGAGCCTGAAAACACCGGGTGGATTCGACAGAAACTTCTTTTGCCATGTGCACAGATTTCAACGATCCACAGTCTGTGTCTGAAAACAATTCGGGAGCATTTTGAAGTGCTGGAGCTGGATCCTTCCTTCAGACTGGGCGATGAGGCGGAGCTGAAGCTTTTGAAGGCGGATGTTGCTGAAGATGTTATGGAAACTTATTATGCTTCCGAGAACCGTGCATTCCGGGATTTTGTGGATCGCTATGCCAGCGGTAAGGCAGATCAGGGCATTGCAGAAATGATCATACAGCTTTATGATTATTCCAGAGGTTTTCCATGGCCGGAGTATTGGCTGAAGCAGTGTCTGGCTGCTTATTCCGGTGAGAAGGGGCAAAATGGTGCCCATGCAGTGACGGCATTTTCCATGCTGCAGTTAAAAAATATGCTTTCAAAATATGATATTCTTTTGGAACAGGCCAGACAGCTGTGTCTGGTGCCGGATGGTGTGGGAGCTTATTTACCGGTTGTTGATGCGGATATGGAGTGGCTGGGGCAATTAACTGAGTCAGAAACTTATGACGGAGCAAGAGAAATTCTGCAGCAGGTGATATGGAAGAGGCTGCCTAGGGTATCATCTTCGGTTGATTCCAAAATCAAAGAGCAGGTGAAAGAGATTCATGCTGATTTTAAGACAGCAGTGGAGAATCTGCGTACAGGTTATTTTGTTCAGTCATCGGAAGAACTGGAAGCGGAAATGGCCTATATCTATCCATCTGTGAAAATGCTGACAGAACTGGTGAATGCCTTTGAACAGCAGTTTAAAGCGGCAAAGGCGGATAGAAATATGTTGGATTTTTCAGATCTGGAACATGATATGCTGAGACTTCTGGCTGATTTTTCGGAGGATGAACACGGCCGGATGAGAGTAACGCCTACGTCAGTGGCAGATGAGCTTTGCGAATTTTATGAGGAGGTTGTCTGTGATGAATATCAGGACAGCAATCAGGTGCAGGAGCTGATTCTGAGTCTTTTGTCACGGGAGCGTAAAGGTCAGTACAACCGTTTTATGGTCGGTGATGTGAAGCAGAGCATTTATCGTTTCAGACTGGCAGATGCAGCGATTTTTATGGATAAATATCATCGCTATGCAGATGCGTCAGAGGATGAACATATGCAGCGAATTGATCTTTCACGGAATTTCAGAAGCAGGGAAAGTGTTCTGTCAGGGATTAATTATATTTTCCGCAGAATCATGAAGAAAAGTCTTGGAGGCATTGATTATGATGAGCATGCAGCGCTTTATCCGGGAATGGAATATCCTGAAGCACCCGGCAAAAATATTGCCGGCTCTGCGGAAGTGCTTTTCCTGACAGCAGATCCAGAGGAAGAAGATCCGGAAGAAGAACTGGATACAGTTTCTCTGGAAGCAAAGCTTGCTGCTGCCAGAATTCGTGAGTTGACGGATACCGAACATGGCCTTGATATTTATGACAGTGATCTTGGAATCTACAGAAAGGCCGGATATAAGGATATTGTTATTTTGCTTAGAACGGTGACAGGATGGGCGGAAAAGTTTGTGGATGTACTGACGGCTGAGAATATTCCGGCTTGTGCTGAAATGTCTGCGGGATTTTTTGATACGATCGAGATACAGACAATGCTTCAGTTTCTGTCGGTGGTGGATAATCCTAAACAGGATATTCCGTTGGCAGCTGTCCTGTGTTCGCCGATTGTCGGGATGACATCAGAAGAATTGGCCATGGTACGTTCTGCAAATCAGGAAGAATATCTTTTTGACGTCTGTACGGGATGCGGCCGTGAGCTGGCAGGTTATGACAAAATCCAGAAGTTTCTGACATTACTGACAGATATTCGAAGAGCTTCTGCTTATATGGAATTATACGAATTGATCCGATATATTTATGATCAAACAGGGTATTATGATTATGTACAGGCTCTGCCGGGAGGGGAGCGCCGTAAGGCCAATTTGGACCTTTTGCAGGATCGGGCGGTAACATATGCTTCCGGCAGCTACAGTGGTTTATTTGATTTTATGCGTTATATCGAACAGCTGAAGAAGAATCAGATTGATTTCGGAGAGGCTGCCATGCCGGAGGGCGACAAAGGCCGCGTGCAGATTATGAGTATTCATAAGAGCAAAGGTCTGGAGTATCCGATTGTTATCTTGTCAGGATTAGGCAAAAAATTTAATTTTAAAGACAGCATCAGCAAAATGATCCTGCATTCAGAGGCAGGAATCGGTATAGATGCGGTCAATCTTCAGAGCAGAAAGAAAATGGCCTCTGCCTACAAAAAGTATCTTTCATCCAGATTGAATCTTGAGACATTGGCGGAAGAACAGAGGATTTTGTATGTGGCCATGACCCGTGCAAAAGAAAAACTGATCATGACAGGTGCAGATAGCTCAAAGAAGATAGAGGAAAAGCTGGATGACTGGCGAAGGCGCGGGGAGAGTGCTGATGCAGTATTTCCGGACTGGATGCTGACATCGGCAAAATCCTATCTGGACTGGATCATGCCGGCAGTATTAAGAGAAGATGCCGGAGATGATTTTATCGTCAGAATGGTTGATATCAGAGAGCTGGCGGGACGTGAAGTGGGTCGGACCATTGAAAAACGCTGGCAGAAAGAAGAACTTCTTGAACATTCTGTAAGTCAGGATCAGGAGAGTGCAATGGCAAAGGCACTTGAGCGGGATGCCAAGTGGCAGTATCCGAAGCTTGAATTGCTCTCCGTGAAAGGTAAATATTCTGTTTCTGAATTAAAAAAATATGCTATGGAAGCAATTCAGGAAGCAGAAGAATTCCCCTGTCTGGAGAAGAATTCGGAGATACCGGAAGGTGATGAAGAATTACCGGATTTCATGAAAGATGTCGATGAATCGGAAATGCAGACGGGGGATAATATCGGTGCATTTCGGGGAACGGCCTATCATCGTGCCCTTGAATTGCTAGATTTTGCTGGCTGTCCATCAGAGAGAGATGAGCAGTGGATAAGGACACAGTTGTCAGCTATGGAAGCAGCCGGTCGTCTGGCGGGCAGTCAGAGAAAAACTATCCGGGTGAGAGATCTGGCGGATATGGTGTTTTCGGAACTTGGAAATAGGATGGCTCTGGCGGACAGACGGCACCAGCTGCGGCGGGAAGCACAGTTTGTCATGGGCGTTCCGGTTTCAGCTGTACATCCGGAGATCAAAGAGGATGAAATGGTTTTAATACAGGGAATCATAGATGCTTATTTTGAAGAAGAAGACGGCATCATTCTTCTGGATTATAAGACAGACCGTGTTTCTGATCAGGATGGCGCTGAAATTCTGAAGAAACGTTATCAGCGTCAGCTGGATGATTATCAGTATGCATTGGAGCAGATACTGGACAAAAAGGTCAAACAGAAATTGATCTATTCTTTTGCACTGAGAACATGGATTGACTTTTAACGAAAATTGATTACAATGCAAGAGGATATTTGTTTTCCGGGAATAGGTCGCTGAAAGTTGGGGATACTCTGATTCTGTAAAGGAGACGATACAGATGATGGATGAGAGATTTCTGGATAGAAAGATAACGAAGAAAAATGGTGAACAGGTGCCGATTCGGGAATTGAAGCCGGAGGAGCAGGTTAAATATGAAATTGCCGAGGAACTGGGGCTTTTTGACAGAATTATAGAAGAAGGCTGGGGTGCATTGACGGCCAGTGAATCCGGCAGGATCGGCGGTATCATCAAAAGAAAAAACAGTCAGAAGAAGAAGGAATAAAAAGAATGGAAGCTTATACAGGATTTGCACAGGTTTATGATACTTTCATGGATAATGTGCCCTATGATGAATGGGGGGCCTATCTGGTATCATTGCTGAAAAAATATGGCGTGGAGGATGGCCTTGTACTGGATATGGGATGCGGTACAGGTGCCATGACCAGATATCTGGATGCCCATGGTTATGACATGACGGGCATCGATTTGTCAGAAGAAATGCTGACAATTGCAAAGGAAAAATCATCGCCGGATATTTTATATTTACTGCAGGATATGCGTGAATTTGAACTTTATGGAACGATGCGGGCAGCTGTCAGCATTTGTGACAGTATGAATTATATTCTGGAAGAAGAGGATCTTCTGCAGGTTTTTTCACTGGTGAATAATTATCTGGATCCGGGTGGTATTTTTGTATTCGATCTGAATACGGTATACAAATACCGGGAAATACTGGGAGAGCAGACGATTGCCGAGGATCGTGAAGAATGCAGTTTTATATGGGATAATTTTTACGATGAAGAAGAGATGATCAATGAATATGATTTGACGGTTTTTGTTCAGGAA
>JBNMJG010000052.1:0-7185 GCA_050873705.1 Coprococcus sp.
GTATGACAAACTGGCATTGATCGTGACAGATGAACAGCATCGCTTTGGTGTCCGGCAGAGAGAGCAGTTGGCGATGAAGAGTCGGGATGGAGAGCCCCATGTGCTTGTTATGAGTGCAACGCCGATTCCAAGAACACTGGCGATTATTCTTTACAGTGATCTGGATATTTCGGTTGTGGATGAAAAGCCGGCTAACCGGCTGCCTATTAAAAATTGTGTGGTGGGAACCGGTTACCGCCCGACGGCCTATCGTTTTCTTCAGCAGCAGGTGATGGCGGGGCATCAGGTGTATGTGGTCTGTCCAATGGTAGAAGAAAGTGAAAATATTGAAGCGGAAAATGTCCAGGACTATACAGAAAAACTGAGACAGGCACTGCCTCAGGACATCAAAGTGGAATATCTTCACGGGCAGATGAAACCTGATCAGAAGAATCAGATCATGGAACGTTTTTCGGCAGGGGAGATACAGATTCTTGTATCTACAACTGTTATCGAAGTTGGTGTGGATGTTCCGAATGCAACGGTGATGATGATCGAGAATGCAGAACGGTTCGGGCTCGCTCAGCTTCATCAGCTGCGGGGCCGTGTGGGACGGGGGGATGCCCAGTCTTACTGCATCTTTATCTATGGTCAGGATAACAAGAAAGTCAAAGAACGTCTGGATATCATGCTGAAGACGAATGATGGATTTAAAATCGCATCAGAGGATCTCAAACTGCGGGGACCGGGAGATATGTTCGGTATCCGTCAGAGCGGCAGTATGATTTTCAAAATAGGCGATGTATTTGTGGATTCAGCATGTCTTGTGGAAGCTGGAAAAGCTGCTGACACTATTTTTGAGGAGGATCCGGAACTGGAATCTGAGAAGTATGCACCTTTAAAAAGAAGAATCACAGTAAACCTGTCGGAAAATGGTGAACAGATCATTCTCTAAATAAAGTCGAACAATGCTAAAAAATACATGAAATATTTGATAACCGGTTGACAAATGAGTCAAAAAATATACAATATAACTAGCGCGATTATTCTGTATATCGGATATGCAGAATGGGCAATAAAGAACAGGATGTGATGACATGCGAGTGATTGCAGGCAAAGCGAGGCGTATACAGCTGAAGAGCATGGAGGGGATGAATACGCGCCCAACCACAGACAGAATTAAAGAGACCTTGTTTAATATGCTGTCGCAGGATATCTATGGATGTCATTTTCTTGATCTGTTCAGCGGAAGCGGGGCCATTGGCATCGAAGCATTGAGCCGTGGTGCGGCGTCTGCCGTCTTTGTGGAGAATAACCGGCAGGCTGTGACATGTATCAGGGAGAATCTGACGAAGACAAAATTAATGCCTCAGGCAGAGATTATGTCTGTAGATTGTCAGACGGCCATTGACCGTCTGAAGAATGGAAAGCGGCATTTTGACATTGTTTTTATGGATCCACCATATAATAAGCAGCTTGAGAAAGAGATGCTGGAACGGATGCAGCATGTATCTTTTATAGATGAAGATACGATGATCATCATTGAAGCATCACTTGAGACTGAATTTGACTGGCTGGAAGCATATGGTTATGAAATCACGAAGGTAAAAAAATATAAAACGAATCAGCATGTATTCGTTCAGAGGGTATTGGAGAAATAAAATGAGAACAGCAATTTATCCGGGCAGTTTTGATCCGGTCACATATGGACATATTGATATTATTAAGAGATCTGCAAAGATGGTCGATAAGCTGATTATCGGCGTTTTAAGCAACAGCTCAAAAACACCGTTGTTTTCTGTTGAAGAACGTGTTAAGATGTTAAAGGAAGTGACAAAAGACATACCGAATGTCGAAGTAACCTCTTTTGCAGGGCTGTTGATCGATTTTGCAGATGCCTGTAATGCGAAGATCATTGTCAGGGGGCTGAGAGCAGTAACTGATTTTGAATATGAATTGCAGTGGGCACAGGCCAACAGAGCTGTCCGTCCACATCTGGATACTTTGTTTTTGGTAACTAATGTTGAATATTCCTATCTGAGTTCCAGTGCGGTGCGTGAACTGGCGAGATATCATGGTGATGTCAGTCTTTTTGTACCTCCGTATGTTTCTCAGATGTTAGATGAAAAGTTAGATTCGAAGGAGAATGAAAATGAGCAGAATTGAGCAATTGATTGATGAAATAGAAGAATATGTAGAAGGATGTAAACCGGCACCTTTTTCACAATCAAAGATTATTGTACAGAAAGAGCAGCTGTATGAATTACTCACAGAACTGCGCCTGAAGACACCGGATGAAATTAAGCGTTATCAGAAGATTATCGCTCAGAAAGACAAGATTATCAGCGATGCTCAGGCTCAGGCAGAACAGATGATTGAAGAGACAACAAATTATGCAAATGCTCTGGTTGAAGAGCATGAGATCATGCTGAAAGCTTATGAGAAGGCAGAGCAGACAATCAATGCAGCCAATGCACAGGCAGAAGAGATTGTTGCAGCGGCCAATCAGAATGCAGAAGAGATGCGTATGAGCGCACTTTCTTATACACAAAGCCTTATTGGCAATATTCAGGAAGTTGTACAGAGATCCCTTGATATTGCAAAGACGAATTCAGAAGGCCTGATCAACGGTCTTTCAGAGAATCTGAATATTCTTGTCAGCAACAATGAAGCGCTTGTTTCACAGTTGAATGAGAAGCAGCCTGCACCTGCAGATGAACTTCCTGAGATTGAAGATGATGAGGAAGACAATGTCTCTGATGTGACAGGTTACGATGAAGCTGAAGATGACAAGGAAGAAGTTCAGCCGGTTGTTGAGGAACCGAAGAAGGAAGAAGTCATCGAAGAGGAAGACGAAGAGGAAATCGACGATGATGAATATGATGACGACGATTACGATGACATTGACTAATTGCCTGTTTCATATAATTTGATACAGAAGCCATACAAGCGCTGCGGTAATGATGCCGACAGCGCTTTTGTCTGCCATATACTGAATGAAAGACAGCTTTTTGGCATGCAGAAGCGGATATGTCTGAAAGGCAATGCATAAACCGCCGAATGCAGTACCGCCCATGATCAGGGATGTTTTTATTTCCAGGGGCCATGGAAGTGTGCCAAGAGCAGAGGTGCCGCTTGTAATTTCAAGCAGGAGGGCGAGAACAGCCGCTGCGGAATGACTGATAAAGGGCAGAATATGGATCAGTTCCTGAAAAATAGCAAAAAACATCATACATACGCCGATCCTCAGCATGAGTTCCGAACTATTTAAAAGAATTTTTCTGAAGGTAATTGTGCTGTGGCTGACAGATGGTAGAGAGCTTTCTGTTAATGGTGAGAGACGGCGAAAATGGTGAAGCATGCAGCACCGGATCCATAGCCAGAGAAAAGGGCTGATGTAGAAGATCAGTATGAGACAGCGCTGAAAGGGAGGGTCCGAAAGCACCTGGTGGAGGATATAACCGGTCAGAAACATGGGACTGGCATGATTGCAGACAGCGGACAGGAGTTGGGCTTCATCCCGGGTAATCTGTTTATTCTCAAGAGCCTGGGATGCTGTCACGGCGCCCATGGGAAAACCGCACAAAAATCCGGCAAGTATACAGAAACTGCCAAAGGGCGATAAATGAAGCAGTCTGCGGGTCAGAAAGCCGGCATGCCTGCTGATGCCGGACAGTGTGTCGGCTGACATGATGATCTGAAGCAGGAATGAAAACGGAAAAAGAACCGGCAGTACATTGTTAAACCAGAGCAGGAGACCACTTTTGGCACCGGCGGCTGCCTGAGGAGCAAAAATAATGAGAAAAATAATCAAGGCTAAAAGAAAAAACATCTGTATTTGATTTTTTATGGCTGTCATCTCTAAAAGTCCTTTGATTGTTATAGTATATATATGCCGAAAGACAATGGGATTATGTGTCCGGGATTTCGGCAGTCTGTCAAATGAGAATAACAGGTTCGGATGTAATGTCAGGCAGATTTTTCAGGGAACGATTTCTTAGTATCTGCCGATAAAGCCGGGATGCATAGAGCTCAGCTTCATAAGATGCATATCCGATCTCGGACAGGCGTCCGCTGACTTCGGAAGTCCGGGTGATCATGCAGTCTCTGAAAGTCGGGTCAATGGCTTTCCATAGGCGTCCGGAAGATTTTTTGAAACCGAGAACACGCAGGTAGCCGGCATACCGGTGTGCTTTCCATGTATCCAGATGACTTTTCCTGTGATCCAGGATAATGTGAAAAAGACATCTGCCAATCCGGGTGGCGGTAAGGTTTCTGGCAGACAAAAGTGTCATAAATTGTTCCGCAGATAAAAACTGATATCTGAAACTGTCAATGCGATTGGCAAGATCCGGGGTGATATCTGTATAGTCCGTCAGACTTGTCCGGGTATCCAGAAGGCGTGCGGCCAGAATATCCGAAAAATCATTGCGTGTCAGTGCCGGATAGTCTGCCAGATAAGCCTGAAGGATAGATTTAGATGTATCAGGTATGTCCAATGCACTGATCATCGTCTCAGGAGAGGAAAGGTTTTCTGATAATTGACGGCGGATGGCTGTGGCGGAACAAAAACCGATGTCAGTATCTGTGCTGTGATAGCCGGCACCACTGCGTCTGATGGGAAATGGGCGGATTGTACTTCCGGATTTGTATAAAGCTTTCATATATTCTATGGCCAGAATATTATTAGGCTGATTCAGAATGTCACTGCACCTTGCATCACCGAGAATGGAACACAGAGCCCGGCTTCTGGCAGTGGGAAAGTTCATGCCGGTTTTTAATCCGGCCTGAAGAAGTGCTTTATATTCATCCGGTTCCTCGGACAAGATGGGAATGACAGCATCAAATAAAGATGGAGCGATGGTCTCAGCACCGAAGCAGAGATAATCGATGCATCCAAGATGATTTAAGAGAGAGACTGCTGACTCTGCGAAGATTTCCGCGCTGCCGAGGGCACCGTAAACCGGAAGTTCACAGACCATATCTGCACCTGCAGTCAGTGCCATTCGGCATCGGGCGTATTTGTCAATGCAGGACGGAGCACCTCGCTGAACAAAATCACCGCTCATCATGACCAGGATCAGATCTGCCCCGGTCTGTCTGCGGATCTCTTTGAGCTGATAGGCATGTCCGTTATGAAAAGGATTATATTCGGCGATAACTGCTGCAATCATCATAAAAATCTCCAGTCTTTTTTGTTTTATAGGTACTATTATAGGTGCTTTGGTGGAAAAAACAAGCGGAAAAATCATAAAAATCGAGACTTATCCAAGCTGTCAAGTAATAATACTTGACACAAATTCAAATTTACTGTTGACAAATAATACATTCATATGTATAATTACATAGGTATGAAACTTAGGAGATATCTATGCAAATCAATATATCTGAAATAATATCAACTGATTATAAGGTACAGACGTTTACGCCGGAGATTGAGATGGAAGCATTTTGTCTGGATGGCGAACGTTATGAATTTATCCGGAAGAGTCCGGTGGAACTGAAGGCTCAGAATGAGGGCCACAGTGTCGTGAATTTTTCCGGCCATGTGGATGTTACAATCGATATACCGTGCAGCAGATGTCTGACATCTGTTCCGACACGACTGGATTTTGATTTCAGTCAGAAGGTGGACTTTGAGAAGCTGAAGGCGGAGCAGTTGGACGACCTGGATGAAACCAGTTTTATGGAAGAAAGCTCTCTGGATGTAGACAGATTCGTTTACAACGAGATTTTAATGCGTTTTCCGATGAAGACACTTTGCAGGGAAGACTGCAAGGGCTTATGTCTGAAATGCGGGAAGAACTTAAATGAGGGTGAGTGCGGCTGTGACCGTGCATCATTAGACCCAAGAATGTCAGCTATCCGGGATATTTTTAATAATTTTAAGGAGGTGTAAACCATGTCTATTTGTCCAAAGAATAAATCATCAAAAGCTAGAAGAGACAGCCGTAGAGCTAACTGGAAGATGTCTGTTCCTTCATTATCCAAATGCAGCAAATGTGGTGCTTTAGTAATGCCTCATAGAGTCTGCAAAGCTTGCGGAGCTTACAATAAAAAAGAAGTTGTTAAAGTTCAGTAATCATATACTGCAACCATCAGAAAAGAGACTCTTCGGAGTCTTTTTTTTGTGCCTTTAAGCGCATCAGGAAGGTTGTCTGATAAAAAAGGCTGTATTTTCTGAAAAATTATGGTACTATATTAAGGTGTATGCTGGCGGCAGTTTGCAGGAGAATGTATGCCGGCGTCAGCGCGCAAGATATTTGAAACTTAATAAAAACAGGCTGATTTTGTTTTGTAAGGAGGATAACACATGCGTAAGAAAATAAAACAATATGTATCAATGCTGATGGTTATGTTGACGGCAATATCTGCCGTTGTATTCTGCGGCGCAGAAAAAGCCTATGCAGGGAGCTTTTCAGGGGGCTATATATCATTAGGTGCTGATCTTACCAGTGATGAGAAGGCGAAGGTGCTGGAACTTTTCGGTGTAGATGAGAAGGAGCTTGATAATTATAAAGTGGTTTATGTCACGAATCAGGAAGAGCATCAGTATCTTGACAGCTATATTTCAAGCTCACAGATTGGAAATCAGGCCTGGTCATCTGTATTGATCACGGAAGGCAAGAAAGGCAGCGGCATCAATGTGACAACAAAGAATGTTATTTATTGCACCACCGGTATGTATGCCAATGCACTGGCAACGGCTGGGGTGGAAGATGTGAATGTTGTCGTAGCCGGTCCTTTCAATGTTTCCGGTACAGCTGCATTGGTAGGCGCATTAAAAGCTTATTCAGAGATGACAGGTGAGACTGTGGATGAAGATGTTGTGGATGCGGCTGTGGATGAAATGGTGACAACAGGAAGCCTGGAGGATGGCACGGATGCTGACAATGAGAAGGTTGAAGGCATGGTTGCTTATCTGAAGGAGCAGGTTGCCAATAAGGACAACAAAGACAAAGATCTGGATCAGATCATCAATGATGCAGCCAACAAGTTTGAGATCACGTTAAATGAAGATCAGTTTAATCAGCTGAAGGCACTTTTGGAGAAATTAGGCGGACTTCATCTGGATCTGGGCTCTTTGAAGAGTCAGGCTCAGGCTGCTTATGATACATTGAAGGATATGGGGTTTGATATCAGTAAGATCCATATCGATACAGAAGAAGCAAAGGGGCTTCTTCAGCAGATTATAGAGACAATTAA
>JBNMJG010000053.1:0-7177 GCA_050873705.1 Coprococcus sp.
ATGAAGCGGTAGCCTCCGGAGTATCCAGAGAAGAGGCTGAGAAAGCCTATATCTCTGATGAGGCATTTGAAAACTGGTATACAGCATTTTGCAGTGCACTTTCACAGGCGGCCGGTCAGTAGGTGCAGTCGGTACAATGATGCAGATCATTGCGGACAGTCAGGTAGGAGATTATTTTGAAGAAAAAAACGTTACTGAGGATTATATTGATTCCTGTATTAATGATCGTGTTTTTACAGGGAATTCTGCCATTTTTGACGCTTGTTTTCAGCGGTGTTAAGGCAAGCCTTGAAGAAAGTGTCATTCGTATGGATAATCATACGGTGGAGAACAGACAGGTTGTTCTGGAGAATGAAATGGTGGAAAAATGGCGTTCTATTTATAAGGAGAGTGATGGCCTGTCAAAGGTGCTGTCCGACGTCCTTAAAGAGAACGGCATAGAGATCGGACAGTTTCTTAAGTCTTCGGAGATTCAGCAGGAATATCTGAACCAGGTATTTCCGAGTATGGTAGAGACATTACAATATAATACGACTTCCGGGCTGTTTCTTATTCTTGCCAATGACAGTTCACTGGATCAGAAAGCCAGCTACAAAGGATTTTTTATCAGAGACTCGGATCCTCAGACGAAAACGGCAACGAATGCGGATTTGCTGCTGGAGCGCGGAAGCAAGGAACTGGCCCACAGGGAATTGATCTCTCTGGACAATGCATGGTCCACGAACTTTTCTTTTGAGGGCGTGGATAATCGCAGCGCCGATGATTTCTTTTACAAACCGTATATTGCGGCAGTTGAGCATAAGGATACAGCCATGGTCAATCTGGGATATTGGGCAAAGCCCTTTGTCCTGGAAGATCATACCATGGACAATCATCAGATGATCACCTATTCAGTGCCGCTGATGTATAATGATACGATTTATGGTGTTGTGGGTATAGAGATTTCTCTTAATTACCTGAGCAGTTATTTTCCGGTGAAGGATCTGGACAGTGATCTGAATGCAGGATATGCGCTGTTGGTTGATAACGGCGAGGGACGATATTATCAATTGACGGGTAAGGGTGCTTTGTATGATGCGGTTTCCCGTGACAATCAGGATTATATCCAGATAGAGCCTACAGAATATGATATTTTGAAGGTCAAAGATGCCAGGGTAGGCGATCAGGCAATCTATGCCATCATCAAGCCGGTGGATCTGTACAGCAATAATGTCCCTTATGAGGATACAAAATGGGTCCTTTGCGGTCTGGTCACGGAAGATTCTGTTTTTGCCCAGGGAGAAGAACTTTACGGAAAGATGATGCTGGCCATTGCCTGCAGTATGATACTGGCGATTGTACTTGTGTACATTCTGACGCGCCATGTTATAAAACCGGTGAACCGGCTGGTGGAAAGTGTCCGGGGCGGTGTGAAAGGCATTCATAATTATAAGGTTTCCAATATTATCGAGATTGATGATCTTCATGATGTGGTTGAGAATCTGACAGATACCCAGCAGCGGACGGAGGAGCAGCTTCGTGAGGAAAAGGAACGTTATCGTATTGCGGTAGAAAGCTCCCATGACATGTTTTTTACGTTCCGTATGGAAGATCAGATGCTTGAAATTGTCAACAGCGGCAAATACGACGGCGTATGGGACTGCGGAAAGCATCCGGAATGGATCAACAGTGAGAATATTTATGAAAAAGATAAAAAAGCAGTGATGAACAGTCTGGAGACGAGTACAGGTGAGATCAATATTGATTTCAGACTTCGTGAGCCGGGCGGGATAGCCTATCAGTGGGTGAATGTGTCTGCCAGCCTGATCCATGATGAGAATGGCAGGAATCATCGTATTGTAGGTTCGCTGCGCAATATCAATAAACAGAAGCAGCAGGAAGAAGAACGCCAGAAGCAGCATCTGTACGATCCGGTGACGTCCTGTTATCGATTGACGTATGGACTTGAGGCGCTGCAGAAGCTGCCGGCGGACGCCCAGAAGGGTGTGCTGGCGTTGCTGGATATTGAGAAGTTTAAGTGGTGCTGCAGCCGGTATGGACTTGTATTCGGTGATGTTATTATTGACGAGCTTGCAGCGATGATACGGAACCAATGCGGACAGGCAGGCATGGAAGAGGCTGTTTATATCAGAGCCGGTGCTTCACAGCTGCTGATCTGGATGCCTGCGGCGGAAACAGAGATTGCCGTCAATATCATAAAAACAGTGCGTGCCCGCTTTAATGAGCTGACGAATGAGAATTATTTTGTTATGGATTTTAAGAGTGGTCTGACAAAAGTGACAAGAATTTCATCTGCAAAGAAAATCGTTGAGCAGACAAAGATTGCACTTACGGCTGCAAGGCATCAGCAGGAGGCTGTGGCTGTTTATCAGTGTCTGACGGGGGAAGAAAGAAGGAAGAGACCGGAAGTAACATTTGGTGAAATTGTTTCATTTGAACAGATTGGAGGAATGAGCCTGTCATCGCTGGCATTGAATCTTTTTGAACGCGGCGGTGAAACGGCGGTTATTCTGGATCTTCTGGCACTGAAGCTTCAGGAGACCTATGGCCTGACGAATCTGATCGTTACACGGTTTAACCGGGAATATTTGTCCAATACAATGACTTATCACTGGAAAAACACACCGAAGTATCATCATTGGGACGGCGTTGTTCACTGCAAAGGCACAGAGTACATGCATTTTGCTCAAAGTGTAAGGATGCAGGACATAGATATCATGACTGAGAGAACAGTCCGAAATCCGATGGTGGGAGCATTTATGGATGATAAAAATGGTCTTGTCTTTCATATGAAGGATAATGACCAGTATTCGGGAAGTATTCTTTTTATGGGCATTTCACCGGGAATACTGCGGGATGAAGATGTTAATAAACGTTTTTCTGAGATGGGATCAGTGATCCAGAATAGGATCAATCTGCAGCGGCATGATCTGTCGGCAAAGGCCAAATCGGATTTCCTGGCGCGTATGTCCCACGAAATCCGTACACCGATGAACGGCATTATCGGAATGACGGAGATTGCCCTGAGGGAAGGACAGAGTGATGAGCGAAAGATGGATTGTCTCAGAAAAATTGAAAGCTCATCAACATATTTGCTGGGCCTTTTAAATGATATTCTTGATATGTCGAAGATTGAAAGCGGCAAAATGAAACTGATTCAGGACAAATGTCATCTGTCAAAACTGGTGCATGATCTGGAATCTCTGATGTCTTCCAGGATAGAAGAAAAGGGGCTGCATTATGAAGCGCAGATCGAACTGGTTCATGAATGGTTTATTGCAGACGAGCTGAGACTCAATCAGATTCTGGTGAATTTGCTCAGCAATGCTGTTAAGTATACTAACAGCGGCGGTCATGTCTGTCTGATCGTCAAAGAGACATGTGAAAACGACACATCTTCGAAAGTATATTTTGCAGTCAAAGATGACGGCATTGGTATCGCAGAGGATAAACAGGAGTTGATTTTCAGAAGCTTTGAACAGGCAGATGATTCGGAGCGTGCAAGGAAACAGGGAACCGGTCTGGGACTGGCAATCAGCAGCCGGCTTGTTCATATGATGGATTCCTATATTCACCTTGACAGTCAGCTCGGAAAGGGAAGCTGCTTCAGCTTTACACTTGAATTGAAACCTGTGGATGCTGAGACAGTGGAGGAAACTGCGCATGCAAGTTCATTGGATTTCTCGGGAAAGCGTGTTCTTGTTGTGGAAGATAATGCGCTGAATATGGAGATCACAATAACATTACTAAAGGATTATGGCATTATCACGGAAGAGGCACATAATGGTGAAGAGGCTGTCCAATGTGTGAAGCAGTCAAAAGAAGGGTATTATGATCTGATTCTGATGGATATTATGATGCCTGTCATGGATGGTCTTGAAGCAACACAGGCAATTCGGAAACTGGACAGAAAAGACTGTAAGACGATTCCGATCATTGCCATGAGTGCCAATGCTTTCAATGAAGACGTCCGTCGATCCCTTGCCAGCGGCATGAATGGACATTTGTCAAAACCGGTAAATATTGATAAATTAGAAGAAACACTGTCATCGGTTTTGGGATAAACACAAAATAGAGGATGGGAACTGCTCCCACCCTCTATTTTATTGTCAGGACATCATCTTATTTTAAAGGCTGCGGGAAGGCGTTTCGTTTTCCCTCTGCATGCGTTTCAATTCCGGAAGAACTGTGCTGAGCATCACAATGAAGCAAAGGCTTCCGCCAATGACGTTGGAAACGGGTTCCGCCATAAATACACCGTTTGGTCCCATATTCATAGCGTAAGGCAGAATGTAAGTAAGCGGAACGACAATGATCACTTTACGCAGTATGGAGAAAAAGATCGCAAACTTTTTCTTGTTGAGGGCTTTGAAAATGGTCTGCCCCACATACTGCAGCAGCATAAAGATGAATGCGGCAAAATAGAGTTTCATGGCCGGAATAGTGTCAGTCATTAATGCCTGATCAGAACTGAAAATGCTGATCAGAAATCTCGGAGCCATCAGTATGACGCTCCAAATCAATAATGTATAGATCAACGCCAGAATAGCCATGGTGATGCCGGCCTGGCGTACTTTTTTGGGACGGCGGGCACCATAATTATAACTGATGATGGGGGAGGACCCTTCTGTGATGGCATAGATAGGGGTCTCAACCATCTGACGGACACTGGAAATAATCGTCATAACGGATATATAAACATCACCGCCGGTGACAGAAAGGACATTGTTGCAGCAGATGGTAACGAGACTGTTGGTCAGCTGCATGATAAATCCGGCTGTTCCCAGGCTGATAATATTTTTGGCATTTTCACCGCAGACGGCCAATTCGGCTCTGGACAGAAAATGAACTTTGTATTCTGCTTTGTGCCTGAGAAAAAAGAGTACGAATGCGGCGGAAAGTGTCTGTGAGATAATCGTTGCAATGGCGGCACCTTTGATGCCAAGACCGAATACGAAGATAAACAGCGGATCCAGCAGCAGATTGGCCACAGCGCCGATGATAACAGAGGTCATGCCGGTTGTTGCATAGCCCTGGGCATTGATAAAGGGATTCATGCCGGTGGCAGCCATAGATGGAAATGTACCGAGAAGGTAGATCATCAGGTAGGGATAGGCGTACACAAGGCCGGTATCGGAGGCTCCGAACAGAACCAGGATCGGTCTGGCAAAGAGCAGTCCCACGATCATCAGGATAACCGCGCATAATGCCAGCAGGGTAAAGGATGTATTCATCAGGAGTCCGGCTTTTTCATGATTGCCTTTGCCTCGTTCAATGGAGAAGATCGGAGCACCGCCGGTGCCGAACAGGTTGCTGAAGGCTGTGATAATGACGATGATCGGGAAACAGAGCCCGACAGCGCCGAGGGCCGTGGTGCCAACGTCAGGGATACGGGCAATATAGACACGGTCGACGATATTGTAGAGAAGACTCATGATCTGGGCTACAAGCATTGGCAGAGCAGCTTTCAGAATGTTGCTGACGATATTGCCGTTTTCAAAATCAATTCGTTTCATAAAAAAATCATTCCTTGTTTACAAATTTTTCTAGGTGTAGTATAACATGAAATAAAGTATATGAAAAATATTGTTTTTATAATTAGATGTTTTTAGAGAGGATTTTTTACGTGAAGAAGTTTTTTCAGATTTTGCCGGTTCTGTCGGGCATCTGCTTTGGCTCTGCCGGTATTTTTGTGCGTGAATTGAGTCTGACCATGGACAGCATGACGATTGTGGCTTCCAGAATGATGATGGCGGTGTTGATTCTGGCTGTTGGCATGGCGATTTTTCACAGGGATTATTTTAAAATACGATTAAAAGATATCTGGATTTTTCCGTGCTCTGGAATACTGGGAACACTGGGGCTGAATATCTGTTATAATTTTGCGCTGAAAGAGCTGACTTTATCGCTGTCAGCGGTGCTGCTGAGTCTGGCTCCGATTTTTGTTATTTTGATGGCGTTTATCCTTTTTCACGAGCCCGTGGGGGTGAAGAAGGTTGTCTGTGTGTTGATGGCCATTGTGGGTTGTGTTCTTTCAAGCGGTGTTCTGGAGGGAAGTTCGGCAATGAAATGGTCCTGGATCGGTATTTTTGTGGGCGGCTGCGGAGCGTTTTTCTATGCCCTGTACAGCATTTTTTCAAAGATTGCAATGGAAAGAGGTTATGCGGCTTTTACCATCACTTTTTACAGTATGCTTTCTATATGTATTGTGCTTTTGCCATTTACGAGATGGGATAGTATAGGCATGACACTGGCGCAGGCACCTGTTAAAATGGGCGGCTTCATGATTCTTCATTCCCTTTGTACAGCGGTATTTCCGTATGTATTTTACACGTTGGGACTGAACTATATGGAGGCCGGCAAAGCATCCATTTTGAGTTCATGTGAACCGGTAGCGGCCATGGTATTCGGAGCATTATTTTTTGACGAAATTCCTACCCCGCTTTCGGTATTGGGGCTTGTGATCGTACTGGTGGCTTTGGCTCTGCTGGTGCTGTCGCCGAAAAAGCAGGAAACGGCGGAAAACGGTTCCCTGGCAAATACAAAACATCAATAGATATCGACCGGATGGATTTCCATTTATTGTGCGACCGTAAAGGGACTTAAATTCTGGGAGTTTGGTTTAGGGATGTTTTTTGTTAGAACTGTGGTAAAATATTTTTGATAAAGTATTATATATGGGTTGGTTAAAACATGTACATTACGTGGTAAGGAGGAGTGTTTATATGACAACTGTTAGCACAAAAAGCGGCAAGATAATAAAGGTCATATCACGTGGGGAAGAAAAGAGTTCATTAACAGCGTCAGATAATGAAATGGATAAAAGAGCAGTTGAAGCGGTTAAGGCTGCAATATATAAGGCAGAAATTTGTAAAAAACCAATAGCAGGTTATGACAAAAAGAAGAAAGTGGCTTATATACAATATGCGGATGGGAAACGAAAATATGCAGAATAAAAAACCGATGATTCTGGTATTGGCTGGGCCAAATGGCTTAGGAAAAAGTACAATCACCAGCTTTTTTGAAAAAAGTTGGTAATTATCCGCAAGCATAAAGAGGAGCTGTCGATATATCCTAATGAATATTGGGATGAAAATGATATATTAGGATTGTTGGAGTGATATTTTGTATTTAAAGTATTATAAGGAATAGCTTCGGGAAGAGCGGTGTAATTTAG
>JBNMJG010000054.1:0-7097 GCA_050873705.1 Coprococcus sp.
CTTTTGGAAAACAAGCTGTTCATCATCGGTTTTCATTCCCACAAGGCCAAGGTCATAACTGCCTTTATGAACCGCATCGATAATGCCGCGGCTGTCGCTCTGGGTGACAACAAAATAGATGTCCTCATGGCTTTTGCCGAAAGCAGGAAGCACTTCCGGAAGAATATAAGCAGATGGAATTGTAGAAACACCCAGACGAATGACTTTGGAATCGTGGCCGTTCCAGCGGTTGATCATGTCGTCTCTGAGCTTCAGAATATTCTGCGCGCATTCAAAAAGCTCTGTGCCCCGGGGCGTAACTTCAAAGCTTTTGGCTGTGCGGACGATGAGTCGTGAATTTAATTCCTCCTCCAGAATTCGGATGTGGGTGCTGATGGTAGGCTGTGAGATGCCCAGTTCTTCAGCGGCTTCCGTGAAGCTTTTGCAGCGGACAACGGAAATAAAAGATTGTAATTGTTTAAAATCCATAGGGACCTCCTGTAATCGTGTCTAAAGTTGTTGGTAATAGTATACAGTTAATTATTATAAAAATCAATAAATACATTAAAAATACTGATAAAAAATGATAGCTGATGGAGAGATATTGATTAAAATGAGCAATTCAACCGGTTTATAATGTACATTAATAAATAACAGCCTTACAATTAATTACAATTCTGGGAAAAAAAGCTTGTGAATGGGAGGCCCGTACACTTATAATAGTAACTAGAAATAAGGAGGATTTTATCATGCCACAGAGAACAGACATTCACAAAGTACTTATTATTGGTTCTGGTCCGATCATCATCGGTCAGGCCTGCGAATTTGACTATTCAGGCACTCAGGCCTGCAAGGCATTGAAAAAACTGGGTTACGAGATTGTACTGGTCAATTCCAACCCTGCAACGATTATGACGGACCCGGAGACAGCGGATGTAACGTATATTGAGCCGCTGAATGTGGAACGTCTCGAAGAGATTATTGCAAAGGAACGTCCGGATGCTCTTCTGCCGAACCTCGGCGGACAGTCCGGTTTGAATTTGTGTGCAGAGCTGAACAAAGCCGGTATTCTGGACAAATACAACGTGAAGGTTATCGGTGTACAGGTGGATGCCATTGAGCGTGGTGAAGACCGTATTGAATTTAAGCATGCCATGGATAAGCTTGGTATTGAGATGGCGAGAAGTGAGGTTGCCTACAGTGTAGAGGAAGCCCTTGCCATTGCAGATAAGCTGGATTATCCGGTGGTTCTTCGTCCGGCCTACACAATGGGCGGCGCAGGCGGCGGTCTGGTTTACAATAAGGAGGAGTTGAAGACTGTTTGTGCCAGAGGTCTTCAAGCCAGCCTTGTAGGTCAGGTTCTTGTTGAAGAGTCCATTCTCGGCTGGGAAGAACTGGAGCTGGAAGTTGTCCGTGATAAAGACAACAACATGATCACAGTATGCTTTATTGAGAATATTGACCCTCTGGGCGTGCATACCGGTGATTCTTTCTGTGCAGCACCTATGCTGACCATTTCCGAAGAATGCCAGAAGCGTCTTCAGGAGCAGGCTTACAAGATTGTTGAGTCCGTGCAGGTTATCGGCGGTACCAATGTACAGTTTGCCCATGACCCTGTGACAGACAGAATTATTGTTATTGAGATTAATCCGCGTACATCCCGTTCTTCAGCCCTGGCTTCCAAGGCAACAGGCTTCCCGATTGCCCTTGTATCTGCCATGCTGGCAACAGGCCTGACACTGAAGGATATTCCTTGCGGCAAATACGGTACACTGGACAAATACGTTCCTGACGGTGATTACGTTGTTATCAAGTTTGCACGCTGGGCTTTCGAGAAGTTCAAAGGTGTAGAGGATAAGCTTGGCACTCAGATGCGTGCGGTCGGTGAAGTCATGAGCATCGGCAAGAACTACAAAGAGGCCTTCCAGAAAGCCATCCGAAGTCTTGAGACAGGCCGTTATGGTCTCGGTCATGCGAAGAATTATGACACCATGACAAAGGAAGAACTGCTTCATCTGCTGATCAATCCGACAAGTGACCGTCACTTTATCATGTATGAAGCCATCCGCAAGGGTGCAACAACAGAAGAGATTTTCGACCTGACAAAGGTGAAGACTTACTTTATCGAACAGATGCGTGAACTGGTTGAGGAAGAAGAAGAAATCCTCAAGTCCAAAGGTCATCTGCCGTCAGATGCACTGCTGATCCAGGCAAAGAAAGACGGTTTCTCTGATAAATATCTGAGCCAGCTGCTGGAGATTTCAGAGGAAGAGATCCGCAATCACAGAATCAGCCTTGGAGTTGAAGAAGCATGGGAAGGCGTTCATGTCAGCGGTACAAAGGACAGCGCTTATTACTATTCCACTTACAATGCAGAGGACAAGAATCCTGTGTCTGAAGAAAAACCGAAGATCATGATCCTCGGCGGCGGACCAAACAGAATCGGTCAGGGTATCGAGTTTGACTATTGCTGTGTACATGCAGCCCTTGCTTTAAAGAAGCTCGGATTCGAGACCATTATCGTTAACTGTAATCCGGAAACTGTTTCTACAGATTATGATACATCAGACAAGCTTTACTTTGAACCGCTGACACTGGAAGATGTTCTCAGTATTTATAAGAAAGAAAAGCCATTGGGCGTGATCGCCCAGTTCGGCGGTCAGACACCACTGAATCTGGCAGCAGAGCTTGAGAAAAACGGCGTGAAGATCCTCGGCACAGCACCTGCAGTCATTGATCTTGCAGAAGACCGTGACCTGTTCCGTGCGATGATGGAGAAGCTGGAGATTCCGATGCCTGAATCCGGTATGGCAACAACCGTTGATGAAGCACTGGAGATTGCCAATAAGATTGGTTACCCGGTTATGGTGCGTCCTTCTTACGTTCTTGGCGGCCGTGGTATGGAAGTTGTCTATGATGATGAGAGCATGGCCGGCTATATGGCAGCTGCTGTTGGTGTGACACCTGACAGACCAATCCTCATTGACCGTTTCCTGAATCATGCCACAGAGTGTGAGGCAGATGCCATCAGCGATGGTACCCATGCCTTTGTACCGGCTGTTATGGAGCACATCGAGCTGGCCGGTGTTCATTCCGGTGACTCTGCTTGTATCCTGCCGTCTGTTCATATTTCTCCTGAAAATGTGGCAACAATCAAGGAATACACAAGAAAGATTGCTGAGGAAATGCACGTCAGAGGCTTGATGAATATGCAGTATGCCATCGAAAACGGCAAGGTTTATGTTCTGGAGGCCAATCCAAGAGCATCCCGTACCGTGCCGCTTGTATCCAAAGTATGCAACATCCGTATGGTGCCGTTGGCAACAGATATTATTACATCAGAATTAACAGGACGCCCGTCACCTGTTCCGGAATTAAAAGAGCAGAAGATTCCGTACTATGGCGTCAAGGAAGCTGTCTTCCCATTCAATATGTTCCCGGAAGTAGACCCTGTCCTGGGACCGGAAATGCGTTCCACAGGTGAAGTTCTTGGCTTATCCGAATCCTACGGCGAAGCCTTCTACAAAGCCCAGGAAGCAGCATCCCTGAAACTGCCTCTGGAGGGCACTGTCCTGATTTCTGTGAATAAGAAAGATAAAGCAGAAGTTGTGGAGGTAGCTAAGCGCTTCCATGAAGATGGCTTCAAGATTATTGCAACCGGAAAGACCTGTGATCTGCTGAATGAATCCGGTATTCCGGCAGAGAAGGTAAAGAAGCTTTATGAAGGCCGTCCGAATATTCTGGATATGATCACGAATGGTAAGATTGACCTTGTAGTTAATTCACCGGCAGGTAAGGAAAGTGTTCATGATGACAGCTACCTTCGTAAGGCAGCCATCAAGGCAAAGATCCCGTATATGACAACCATCGCAGCTGCCAAAGCAACTGCTGAGGGTATTGGTTATGTCAAAGCACATATGGAAGAGAATAATGAAGTGAAATCACTGCAGCAGATGCACAGTGAAATAGAATAAAAATACTTGCGAAATACTTAAGTTTTAGAAAATGAAAAAATAATCAGTTCATAAGCATATACCTTGATATGAACTGATTATTTTTTGTAGTTACATTAAATAAAGATGTTTTTTAATGTTATTGTGTGATATTAAACGGTGGGTGTATGTCTTTCAAGTTCGGTAAGTACATTTAAGACTTCTTCAAGAGTAAGACTTAATATACTGGCAGTTTCTTCGGGGGTTTTATGGAGTGTATTAACTAAGACATCAATTTTCCCTTCGAGTCTTCCCTTTTGCTCTATCCTATCTAATACGCTGCACATATTTATAGGCCTCCTTTCGTTGGAGATGTTTGGAATTGCGCTGCAGAAGCGGTCATCATTGGTAAGTATCTTTAATAGTTTTAAAACAGCATCTACATGACGAATGGTTTCTGTAGATGGTTTGTAATCAGTTGTCTCCCGTTGAAAAGGAGGACATTCACGATGTCTGCAAAGACATCATTATAATCGGCTAAAAGTTTTTCAGCCATATCTTTTTGTCCCATATATATTCCTCCGCTTATTTTGCATACAATGGATGTTATGTATGCAAACAGTGTTAAATTGCGTATGGGAAAAGACAAGTATGAATGAATATGAAGCAATATTATTATACCATATGCTGACTGAAAGATTGAGACCTAGAAAAGGTTTTCTATATTATAAATATTACATTTTTTGATTTGAGCTGACAAAAATAAATACAGCATACTAAAAACAGCGACTGTACGAGATCATATTTTGCATTGTGTGATAGTGTGACAGTTTTGTGAAAATGGATCTGATATAATATTTATATACATATTAGACAGTGCGTGATATGATGGATATAAACATCATTCATTGAGCACAAGCATTTGAAAGGAGCGATATTGTATGAGGTATGAGATCAAAGGCGGTGCGTTTCCGGTAGTTGTATGTTATCTGGAAGATCGTGAGAAGATGATTACAGAGAAGGGTGCCATGGTATGGCAGACACCGAATATCAGTATGGATACGAAGGGCGGCGGCATCGGCAAGATGTTTTCAAAAGCTTTCTCCGGCGAAGCGATGTTCCAGAATATTTATACTGCCAAGGGAAGCGGCATGATCGCATTCGGTTCATCATTCCCGGGCAAGATCCTGCCATTGGAGATTTCACCGAGCAAAGAGATGATCGTTCAGAAGAAGGCTTTCCTGGCATCAGAGGCCGGCGTTGAATTGTCTATTCATTTCAGCAAGAAAATGGGAGCAGGCTTCTTCGGCGGCGAAGGCTTTATCATGCAGCGTTTGTCCGGCAATGGCACAGCATTTGTTGAAATCGATGGTGAGCTTGTGGAATATGATCTTGCACCGGGACAGGAGATGTTGGTGGATACCGGTTATGTGGCAGGATTTGAGTCCACAGTCAAGATGGATATCCGTCAGGTAGAAGGTATTAAGAACAAATTCCTGGGCGGTGAAGGTTTCTTCAATACACTGCTGACAGGTCCCGGCAAGATCTGGCTTCAGACAATGCCGATCTCCAATGTGGCACAGGCGGTTCAGCCATTTATTGTGACTTCCAACTAAAATCACAGAAGCTGTTTGTAGTTGTTATTCATCAAAAATTAAATAGAAAAATGCAGATCAGCAATGGAAAGAAACTTTGCCGGATCTGCATTTTTTTGTTTAAAATTTTATGGGAAATGTAAGGCATATGCTGGACAAATAACGCAAGGAATGCCTATAATAGAAATAGTGCAATGCTTTTAAAGTATTCAAAAACAAAAAGGAGAAGGACGAAGAAGGTATGAAAAAGAGGAGAGCGGCAGGGGTATTATTAACGGTGCTGATGGCAGTGTCTTTATGCGGGTGCGGTGCTTCCGGCGGGACGAGCGGGAAGTCAGCACAGGTGAAGCTGGATCCGAATCATCCGGTTTCATTGACAATCTGGCATTATTATAATGGTACGCAGCAGGCGACATTTGACAGTCTGGTTGAGGAGTTTAATGCAACTACCGGTAAAGATGAAGGCATCTATGTAGAAGGATACAGTCAGGGATCTGTGGCGGATCTTGAGAAAGCTGTAACCAGTGCTCTTGCGGGAGATGTGGGTGCTGAAGAATTGCCGGATATTTTCTCATCTTACGCGGATACGGCTTATGACGTACAGAAGCAGGGAAAACTGACGGATCTGAAACAGTATTTTACGGATGAAGAGTTGAATGCTTACGTTGATTCTTATATCAAAGATGGAGATTTCAATAATGATGGCTCTATTTATCTGCTGCCTGTTGCCAAATCTACAGAAATTCTGATGCTGAACAAGACAGACTGGGAACCTTTTGCGGAGGCAACGGGAGCAACACTGGATGAGCTGGCAACGACGGAGGGCATCACCAAGGTGGCTCAGGAGTACTATGAATGGACAGACAGTCTGACACCGGATGTGCCGGATGACGGCAAAGCGTTTTATGGACGTGATTCTATGTCCAATTATTTTGTGATCGGTATGAAACAGATGGGCCATGAGATATTTGAAGTCAAGGATGGAAAGGTGACACTGAATACAGATAAGGATTCAATCCGCCGACTGTGGGACAATTATTACGTACCTTTTGTAAAAGGATATTTTGGCGCCTACGGCAAATTCCGGTCAGATGATGTGAAGACAGGTGATATTCTGGCTTATACAGGGTCAATTGCATCTGCCACTTATTTTCCGGAAAATGTGGAAAAGGATGATGAAACCTATCCGATCGATTATGTTGTTCAGAAAGCACCTGTTATGGAAGGCGGAGAGGATGTTAATGTTCAGCAGGGAGCCGGCATGGCTGTGACGAAGTCGGATGAACAGCATGAATATGCGGCCTGTGTATTTCTCAAATGGTTTACCCAGAAAGAAAATAACATGCGGTTTGTTCTGGATTCCTCCTATATGCCTGTTCTGAAAGAAGCCAATACAGTTAAGGCGCTGGATGAAGCGGTGCAGCAGGCATCCGAGCAGGATGTACAGATCAATGACAAAGTGTATGATTCGTTGAAAGTTGTACTGTCAGATTTTGATAAGACAAGTTATTATACAACACAGAGCTTTGAAAATGGCTACACTACAAGAAAGGTATTGGATTACAATCTTTCCGATCAGGCAGCAGCGGAC
>JBNMJG010000055.1:0-7083 GCA_050873705.1 Coprococcus sp.
ATAGGGCAGGGGTGGAAGGGCAGCAATGTCCGGAGCTGACTGTTACTAATCGGTCGAGGGCTTGACCTGAGACCTTAGCGAGTAAGGAACGAAGTGAGGCGACGAGCTTAGTTCGAAGGTCATTCTCTGAGTGAAACGAAGTGAATATCCAGAAAGGACTCGCTGAGAGAACGGTTCTAAAGGCAGTGTGTTTTATGATATGCAGTTTTGAAGGTGCATGTTTTTTATTTTATAACTTTATAATTTTATAACGTTTTATATCGGGGTGTGGCTCAGCTTGGCTAGAGCGCTTGATTTGGGATCAAGAGGTCGCAGGTTCGAATCCTGTCACCCCGATGACCATAGATTTGATCAAAGAAAAATGGAGGACCGGTAACTCAGATGGGTTATCGGTCTTTTTTTCGTGCGCCGTAAGGCGCACATTCTTTAATTAGGTTAAAGTTACAGACGCTATTGCGGTTGAGTACATTGGTACATGCGCGGCAGAGGAATATTAACAATTCGCTATAAGTCATATGCGTATACAGGCATTTTACTTTCAAAACCGTCAATGTTAAGATAAACAGGAAGAGCCGATGCACGGTGTTTATAATAGCAATGGGCTAGTCAATCGGCCGCTGATAGAAATGCCCTTCCAGTTCATTGGTAGGCATACTGTTAATAAATGCCTGCGGATCTGCCTCGCGAACCGCGCGGATGACAGAATTATTCTCATCGCGGGATACAACGGAGTAGACGATCTTGCGTTCACTGTGCTCATGGGCACCTTCACAGTCGATGATAGTGGCACCATGAACGGTTATATCATAAATCAACTGAGATATTTCTTCAGCTTTATTTGTAACGATAAACAGGGTCTGCTTCTGATACTGTTTGTAGAGCACATGCAGGACCTGGGTTGAAGTATACTGGAAGATCATGGAGTACAGTGCTTTATCCCAGCCGAAAAGTAATCCGGCAATACTGAGGATGATGACATTGAAACCAAGAATGATATTCCAGGCGTCGATGCCTTTCCTTCTGGAGAGAAAGATAGAGATAAAATCTGTTCCGCCGGTGGTGGCATCACATTTAAGACAGAGACTGATAGCGAAACCATTGATCAGACCGCCGAAGATGCTGATCAGCAGAATATCGGAGGTGATAGTGTAGGACGGCAGACAGTCTGTCAGAAAACCGGTGAGGAAAATGACAAGACAGGAATAAAGTGTGAATTTTTTGCCGATAAAGCGAAAACCGATATAAACAGGAATGGCATTCAGCAGAACATTGACAGCAGTATAAGGTATTGTTATATGAAGATAACGGTCAAAAATGCTTTGGATCAGCAGTGTCAGGCCGGTTGCGCCGCCGGGAAACAGCCCGCCGGTGCGGACAAAAGTCCGGATATTGACGGCCATAATACAGGATGCGATACAGCAGATGATAATTCGTTTGACCTCTTTGGATACATTTTTTTCCATATAGGCGCCTCCCTCAAACTTTTTTCTGCCCTTAGTATAGTCGTATGCTATGAGATAGTCAAGGCAGTAAAGAAAAGTTGACATTCTTCATATTTATTATGTATAATGGGGCTGTTATACCAGATGGGAAGGATTTCTCATCTGGTATAAACTGCGTTGGCTTGCGCAGGAATTTGAATGGTAAATATGTCTGCGAAGCAGACCCGAATTATGGGCCGGGACTCCGTTGGGAGCCCTGAAAGAGTGTGAACAGGAGATGGGAGGAAATACTGTGAAATGGCAGGATGTTGTAATTAAGAAAGTTTTTTTCTGTATGTTTGATACAACTTTGGAGGTTGTACCTTATTCGGGATATGTACCCGGTGATGAGGATGAGATGTACAGATATCTCTGCCAGATGGTTGCAAAGTATTATTATCATGAGACATCCAGAAAAGGCTTTATTCATGAAAATTCCGAACTTCAGCAGATTTTGCCGGAGAATGGAGATCAGTTTGAGGCTTTTGTGAATTGTATCTGTGATGAGATTCAGGATCTGATGCATGCAAATCCGGAGATCCAGACAGGAGCCGGTATGTTTGCCTGGGTGACATTAGAGGATCAGGATTATATTACATTTTTTAAGATCAATTACCAATCCAGATTCTGTGTGTCTCAGGATGAGAACAGTACCGTGCATTGGACGCTCAATCCTATGATCTTGCCGGGACCGTCTCCGAAGGTGAATGAATATTTTTATCTGAATCTGAATGACAATCAGGCACAGGTATCAGATTTTGAGTGTTATATTGACGGATTGAAACAGAACTATCTGGCTGACCAGATATTGAAGCTGGATTTTAAACCTTCTGAGGCAGTGACTGTGAAGGCGATAGATGATTCAGTGGTGGAAACCATCAAACACTGCTATGAAGAGCAGGCGCCTCAGAAGATTATGGAATATAAGACCATTGTGGCGGATCAAGTCAAAGAGAAGGGGCAGATTATCGTTCCGGAGCTTGAGGAAGCTGTTTTCAAGGATAATGAGCAGGCGGCGGTCCTTTATCAGGAAGTGGCCGAGCAGCAGCAGATTCCGAAGATACCGGTTTATGTCAGCAAGAAGACAGAACGCAAGCTTGGCAAGAAGCAGAAGCTGGTAACAGACAGCGGCATTGAATTGTTGGTACCGTTGGAGCTGCTGAAGGATGAGAGTATTCTGGAGTATCACCAGAATGATGACGGAAAGATGTCTATTCTCATCAAAGAAATCGGTTTTATCGAGAACAAATAAGGAGCAGGAGGCAGAAAATGAGATTACTATTGCATATTTGTTGTGCTCCCTGTTCAGTGATGTGTATCGAGACTTTGAGAGCAGAGGGAATTGAACCTACAGGTTTTTGGTACAATCCCAATATTCATCCGGTGACAGAATACAAAGCAAGAAAGAATACACTGACGAAGTATGCCGCGGATATTCATCTGCGACTGATCGTCAAGAATGAATACGGACTTCGGAATTTTATTGATCATGTCTATCCGCATTACGAGAGCCGATGCGGTTACTGTTATTTATGCCGGTTGGAAGAAACCGCCCGTTTTGCTGCTGAAAATGGTTATGACAGTTTTTCAACGACATTGCTCATCAGTCCTTATCAGAACCATGAACTGATTATTAAGACAGCTCAGGCAATGGCTGAAAAATACCATGTAGAATTTTTGTACAGAGATTTTCGGCCGTATTTTAAGGAAGGACAGGAAAAGGCACGAGCCATGGGGCTGTATATGCAGAGATACTGCGGCTGCGTTTTCAGCGAAGAAGATCGTTTCCTGGATAGAAAAAAGGGATTGGTGACTATTCAGAAATATAATAACAGGAATGATGAAGACAAATGTCGGGCAGGTGATCATCCGCACACATCGTCATAGAAATGGGGGCCCGAAAATGGAAATAAAAATCAATGGGAGATCTATTTCACTGACAGGTCCGGAAGCGTTTCTTTCTATATTAAAAAGAGAAAAAATTTATTTTCCGTTGTACTGCGGCGGAAGGGGAACCTGCGGCAAATGCAGAATTCAGGTAACGACGGGAACTTTGCCGGTGACTACAGAAGACAGGCAGTTTTTCAGAGAGGATGAGCTGCGGGCAGGATTTCGTCTGGGATGTCAGGCACAGATCACAGAACCATGCAGCATTATTTTTGAAAATGCACAGACAGAAAAAGATTTTTTTGTCCCTTCACTTCAGATATCCAGGCAGCCTGGTCCCACATCGGAGGAAACATCAGATAAGCCGGAGAGACGCAGGAGCATTGCCGTTGATATCGGATCTACAACCATTGTTATGGCGCTGGTTGATACAGATACCGGACAAATTGCCGGAGAGTATCGCGGTCTCAACCATCAGAGAAGTTATGGGACAGATGTGATGGCGAGGATTCAGGCAGCGGCTGCGGATGGACAGGGGAAAGCCATGCAGGCAGTGATCAGGAAAGATCTGGCAGATGGGATCAGTGAACTTCTTGAGAATGCAGAGCGGCAGATTGACCGGATTGTGATCGCCGGCAATACGACCATGCTGCATTTGCTGAGAGGTTATGATTGTCGGGGGCTTGCAGCGTATCCTTTTCAACCGGTGAATCTGGATTTTGAGGAGTTATCCACAGAAGAACTGCTTGGAGAGGAGCCTATTGTGGAAAACGGCTGTCTGAAAAATACGAAAGTTGTATTAATGGCCGGAATTTCTGCCTTTGTGGGTGCAGATATCACTGCCGGATTGTGGGGATGCGGTCTGGCACAGGCTGAAAAACCGCATTTATTTCTGGATCTCGGTACCAATGCGGAGATGGCTGTGGGAGATAGAACAGGTATTATGACAGCATCTGCTGCGGCCGGACCGGCTTTTGAGGGCGGTCAGTTATCCTGTGGAACAGGCAGTATTCCCGGGGCAGTACGGGATGTGCGGATACAGTATGGACTTGTTCGCTATGAAACCATTGGCAAAAGACCACCTGTGGGGATATGCGGCAGCGGTATTGTAGCTGCAATTTCAGAAATGAGAAAAAACAGAGTCATGGATGACAGCGGCAGATTAAATGCACGGTATGCATCCCGGGGATTGGAGATTGTTCCGGGCAGAATCCTGATTACGCAGGCAGATATCAGGGAGTACCAGAAGGCCAGAGCGGCCATTCGTGCAGGGATGGAGATTTTGGTTCAAAATGCCGGTTATCGGATGGAAGAGATTGAAAGACTGGAGCTGGCAGGAGGATTTGGCAGTCAGTTGGATGTGGCCAAAGCTGTGGGAGCCGGATTGATACCTGAATGTCTGGCAGACCGGGTGCATATCCTGGGCAATGCAGTGATCCATGGATTGTGCACATATATTCAACATCCGGATCAGCAGGAGATCCGAGACATGATTCGCCGAACGAAAGAGATTACATTGGCGAATCAGGAAAATTTTTCAAAAACTTTTTTAGAATTTTCACAATTTTGACAAAAATATTTAGGACATATAGTTGCATTTTTGTCGAAAAGTGAGTATAATAGAGCCCATAAGTAAATAGGGAGACACAAAACATTATAGGAGGATATGGAATGTATCAAATTGTTAAAGCAGAAAAGCTTGCAGATAAGATTTTTCTGATGGAAATTGAAGCACCGCGCGTAGCACGTGCATGCCAGCCTGGACAGTTCCTGATTGTGAAGATGGATGAGGTTGGTGAGAGAATCCCGTTGACCATCTGTGATTATAACAGAGAGAATGGCACTGTTACTATTGTATTTCAGATTGTGGGCGCATCTACAGAGAAGATGTCCTGGCTTCGTGAGGGAGATTTCTTCCAGGATGTCACAGGCCCTCTTGGCAAAGCATCCGAATGGATTGAGGATGATATTGAAGAACTGAAACAGAAGAAGATTTTATTTGTAGCCGGAGGTGTTGGTACAGCTCCTGTTTATCCGCAGGTAAAATGGCTTCATGAACATGGTGTAGCCGTGGACGTTATTGTTGGTGCCAAGAACAAAGATCTTCTGATCCTCGAGAAAGAAATGGAAGCGGTTGCTGGTAACTTATATGTGACAACGGATGATGGTTCTTACGGACGTCATGGTATGGTTACAGCTGTTATTGAAGAACTTGCAGCCGGCGGCGTCAAGTATGACTTCTGTGTGGCCATTGGTCCGATGATCATGATGAAGTTTGTATGTCTGTTAACGAAGAAGCTCAACATTCCTACAATTGTCAGCATGAACCCGATCATGGTAGACGGTACAGGTATGTGCGGTGCCTGCCGTCTGATGGTGGATGGCAAGGTGAAGTTTGCATGTGTAGACGGACCTGAATTTGACGGCCATCTTGTAGATTTTGATCAGGCTATGCAGCGTCAGCAGAGCTATAAGACTCAGGAAGGCAGAGCAATGCTGAAACTGCAGGAAGGAAGCACACACCATGGCGGATGTGGCAATTGCGGAGGTGACAGATAATGGCAGATAAGAAGAATAGAGTACCTGTACGTGAACAGGCACCGGAAGTACGTGCAAAGAATTTTGAAGAAGTATGTCTTGGTTACAACAAGGAAGAGGCAATGGAAGAGGCTTCCAGATGTCTGAACTGCAAGAATGCAAGATGCATCACAGGATGTCCTGTCAATATCAATATTCCTGCATTTATTGCAGAAGTGAAGGCAGGCAATTTTGAGAAAGCATCCCAGGTAATCGGTGAATCCTCTGCACTGCCTGCAGTCTGCGGCCGTGTATGCCCGCAGGAATCACAGTGTGAAGGTAAATGTATCCTCGGTATCAAGGGTGAACCTGTCTCCATCGGTAAACTTGAGAGATTTACAGCAGACTGGGCAAGAGAGAACAATATTGCACCCGTTCCTGCCAAAGAGAAGAAAGGCAAGAAAGTCGCTGTCATCGGTTCCGGTCCTGCAGGACTGACATGCGCCGGTGATCTGGCCAAGATGGGTTATGATGTGAAGATCTTTGAAGCCCTTCATGAAGCCGGCGGCGTACTTGTTTATGGCATCCCTGAATTCCGTCTGCCAAAGCAGACAGTTGTTGCCCACGAAGTTGAGAATGTGAAGAAACTGGGCGTTGAGATTGAGACAAACGTTATCATTGGCAAGTCCATTACCATTGATGAACTGATCAATGAAGAAGGATACGATGCAGTCTTTATCGGTTCCGGTGCTGGTCTTCCTAAATTTATGGGTATTCCTGGTGAGCAGGCAAATGGTGTTTTCTCTGCCAATGAGTTTCTGACACGAAACAATCTGATGAAAGCCTTCAGAGATGATTATGATACACCGATCCATCAGGGCAAGAAAGTTGCTGTTATCGGCGGCGGTAATGTTGCCATGGATGCAGCAAGAACAGCCCTGCGTCTTGGTGCAGAGACTTATATCGTATACAGAAGAAGCGAGAAAGAGCTTCCTGCCCGTGTGGAAGAAGTTCATCACGCTAAAGAAGAAGGTATCCAGTTCCATCTGCTTCGCAATCCGAAGGAAATCCTTGTGGATGAGAACGGCTGGGTGAAGGGCCTTCGTGTTATTAAGATGGAACTTGGCGAACCGGATGAGTCCGGCAGAAGAAGACCTGTAGAAGTACCTGGTTCAGAATATGATCTGGACGTAGATAC